>CABRGJ010000309.1 GCA_902470405.1 uncultured Eggerthella sp. | reverse complement strand
CCCTTCACTCTCGATTCGAGCGTGTGCCCGAACTTATTTCGAACCCGCTGCCGCATTCGGCATCATACGACGCGCTTCGAACACACCCTCGACCGATTGCAGCTTGTTCAAGATGCGTCCGATCGACGAAGTGTCCGCCACTTGGAACAAGAAGCGCATCTCCACCATACTATCTCGATGCGTCGTTGACGAAACTGACAACACATTGGCACCATTCTCAGAAAAAACCTTCGCAACATCGAGCAAAAGATTGAGTCGATCAAGCGCTTCGATGACGATCTCGACATTGAACGTAACGCTGCCTGAAGGCGCGCTATCAGCCCAATGGACTTCGATAATACGCTCTGGATGACGTTTCAAGTCCTGTGCGTTCGGGCAGTCGCTGCGATGGACCGACACACCACGTCCACGCGTGACGAACCCGACAATGTCGTCGCCTGGAACCGGATTGCAGCAACGCGACAGACGTACGAGCACATCGTCGATGCCGCGCACCACAATACCGTTATCGGCATGAGTCTCATGCTTCTTCGGGCGCTTGACGGAAGTGAGCATGGGCGGCATCTTGCCCGTAGAGGAGGCCGACGTGCCGATGCCGGGCTTCTCCGCCTCTTCAGTGCCCTGATCGACCAGGATCTTCAACAGGCGATTCGAGACCAACGTGGCATTTTCTTTTCCACTGCCGATCTTGACGAGCATATCGTCCGCATCTTTGAAGCCAAGCGTATCTGCCACCTGCTTGATAGCACGCATCGATTGCGCCGATGAGATGCCCAACCCATGCTTGCGCATCTCACGCGTAAGCTTGTCGCGACCTGCCTGCAGGTCGTCCCCACGGCTGATCTTCGAGAAATAGGAACGGATCTTGGAGCGTGCGGAGGGGGTCTTCACGATGTTGAGCCAGTCGCGCGAAGGACTTGCGCTCTTTTGCGTGAGGATCTCAACACGATCGCCTTGTTGCAGTTGATAGCTGAGCGGGACGATCGAGCCGTTCACTTTCGCGCCAACGCAGTGATTGCCCACTTCAGTATGAATGGCATAGGCGAAATCGACCGGAGTCGAACCAAGACGTAGCGAAAGCGCTTTGCCTTTCGGCGTGAAAACGTAGACCTCTTTTGGTGCAAGACCAGTCTTCAAGGATTTCAGGAATTCGCGCGAGTCCTTCGTTTCGTCCTGCCAGTCGACCATCTCACGCAGCCAAGCGATCTGCTTCTCCAGATCCTTATCGCCCTTGCGACCGCTCTCTTTATAACGCCAATGCGCTGCAACACCGTATTCACTGACACGGTGCATCTCTTCGGTGCGGATCTGCACCTCGAGCGGACGTCCCGCAGGACCAATGACCGTGGTATGAAGACTTTGGTACATATTGAATTTCGGCATAGCGATATAGTCTTTGAAACGGCCCGGCATCGGATGCCAGAGCGTATGGACCGCACCAAGCGCAGAATAGCAATCGGAGAGCGAATCTACGATGACGCGCACCGCGATAAGATCGTATACTTCGGAGAACCCCTTACCTTTCT
>CABRGJ010000308.1 GCA_902470405.1 uncultured Eggerthella sp. | reverse complement strand
CAAGCCATCCCCTTCGATCTCGCATTCATTGCCTTCAAGATCAAAATAGCGCACGCGCGCGAACGGCGCACGGGCGATCATGACCTGGATACCAGGAAGCGACAAGCAGCCTTCGGGTTCTTCTACTGGATCGCCTTCGAGCGCGACGATCTCAGGGTTGATGAGAAAGATCGGATCAGGCTCTTCCTCAGGGTCGCCACAATCGATGACAACAAGTCGCTTCAAGATGCCGACCTGCGGTGCAGCAAGGCCACAACCATTGTTCTTGTACATGGTCGTTGCCATACGGTTGGCAAGTTTCGTCAAAGACTTATCATCCAGATCGCACGGTTCGCAAACGGTCTGCAAACCAGGATCGGGCGCGGTAACGATCTTCAGTGTTCTCAAAGCTCTGACCTCGAATTCGAATCGGAACTGGTTAGTATCATCACGAACACGATGAACTGCACAACAAGCGGGATCATGTTCGGCTAGAAGTATAGCAATAAGTTATCGCTATTGTGTGATCTTCGGATCAACATGATGGCTGCGAAGTGCATTCAGATCGTTCTGAATTGCGACGATGGTCTTGAACAGCTCGTCACGTTCCTCCTCGCTCAACTGCTCTGATGCTTTCAGCTGGACGGTCATCTCTTCGATGGTTTGCTCCAAATCCCCGATCGAAAGTTCGCGTGCAAGGTATTCAAGTGAATCGAAAGCGCTCGTCGTTCCCTGAATGATAGAAGAGGTGAACACGCGCGGTGCGTACGCGTTCTTTTGCTGGGCAGCAAAGATAAGATCCGATACCGTAATGGTGGGATTTTCTGCCAAGATATCGACGAGCAACGTCGCCAGCTGGTCATGCACGCTCTCATGCCAGTTGGTCTGCATGAGCGTGCTGTAAAACTCAGGTGCCATAGCGGGATTCTGCGCGATGAGGCTAAGGAATTCTCGTTCGCTACGCAAGCGATTTCGCTCAGTCACGCTCATCTGGCGTTGAGGGCGCTCAGGCACATCGCTCGTCCGCGCCTCATCGTAGGTACGCTGCGGCTTCACGCCTGCAAGCTGATCGATCACCGTTTGTTCAGCCACATGGACCGCGCCCGCGACGTAAACCGCGTATTCGTTGGCCAAAACCGAATCCTTGATCGGCGCGAGCACCTGAACGGCATCTTGGATCGCGCGCGCCTTGTTCCCAGGGCGTGTAAGGTCGTAGCGAGCGATGCGCCGGTCGATGCCATATCTCAACAATGGCTGCGCATCGTCGAGCAGCGCCCGCATCGCTTCTGCACCCACATCCTTCACGTATTCTGCTGGATCCATGTTGTTCGGAATGGTGGCCGCATACGGATCGATGCGCATGATGCCCGCCTCAGGAGTCATGCTCGAATCGATGAACTCAAGTGCACGATCAGCTGCGCGCTGCCCCGCTTCATCCCCATCGAACAAGTAGATGATCTTCGACTTCGCATGATGCGAGAGGATACGGATATGCTGACGCGTGAGCGACGTACCAAGCGTCGCCGCCGCATTCGTAAAACCTGCTTCGTG
>CABRGJ010000307.1 GCA_902470405.1 uncultured Eggerthella sp. | reverse complement strand
GACGGGCGCGTTTCTCGAATCGTGAGCATTTCCGAACCCGCGCGAAAGCCGTATAATGAAGCCACCGCGCCTGCAAGGCGGCGCGCAGTTCGAGGGTCAGCAACCTCGAGCGACATCAAGAAAAGGAGCTATCATGGCTGATGATTGCCTGTTTTGCAAGATAGTAGCGGGGGATATTCCTTCGGCGAAGGTCTATGAAGACGATGTATGCTACGCTTTCGACGACATCGAGCCCGAAGCTCCGGTGCATACGCTCATCGTGCCCAAGCAGCACTTCGATAACCTCAACGATGGCGTCAATGAAGAAGTGCTCGGCCATCTGCTCAGCGTTGCGCGTGAGGTTGCCAAGATCAAAGGCGTGTACGAATCGGGTTATCGCATCAATATCAACACGGGCCCCGATTCTGCTTCGACCGTTCCCCACCTGCACCTCCATGTGATGGGCGGCATCAAGATGGGTCGCGCTACTTTCGAAGAGTCTTTCCGCCTTGAAGACAAGGCCGACGCTTAGTCATTTCTCGCGCGAACTCCTGAAAGGAAAAGCCATGACCATTCAAGGCAGATGCATCCATCGTTGCACCCATGTGCTTGATCTTGAAAAGACGCTCGCATTCTACGAAAAAGCCCTTGGCATCACTGAAACAAGGCGCAAAGGGCCAGAGGATGGCTCGTGGCTCATCGTCTTCGCTTCGAACGATAAAAGCCCCTTTGAGCTGGAGTTCACTTGGAACGAAGGCCGAACTGAACCATACAACAATGGCGGCAAGGACACGCATATCGCCTTTCGCGTGCCCGATATCGAAGCCGCACGCAAGCTCCATGATGAGATGGGCTGTGTGGTGCACGATAACCCTGCTATGGGACTGTATTTCATCGAAGATCCCGATGGTTGCTGGATCGAGATCTTGCCCGAAAAGTGACCCTCAAAAAACAATGACGCAGAGAAGCCGTGGGGCCACCACGGCTTCTTCATATATCCGCCTGCGGTTTTCCGTTGCATCTTACGAAACGGTATAAATTCGTCTTCGGGCATACTACAGTGTAGTAAAGTGCAGCATATCGGTACTACTATGCTTGCAGATAACGAACCGCACATTCTTTGGTGGCCTTGCGCTCTCATGCCGCAGTGCTCTCTGCGCGATACGCCCGAAAAGTAAGGCGCGCAAACTCAAGAAGCAGAAAAGAGATAATGATGGCAGCACAGATTGTCGACGCAGAGTTCGTCAGATCGAAGATAGGGCGTATTCCTATTGTCGATGTTCGTCCTCGGGAATTGTATCGCGAAGGCCATATTCCCACAGCGATCGATATTCCAGTTGTTGATCTTGATCGAGGCGACCTGAAAGACGCTAAAGAGCTCGCAAGAGAGTATCGCCGCCACGCGCTGGGCAGTGAAGGCCCCATGGTCATTTATTGTCAGATCGGGAAGCATGCCAAACTGGCGTGTGACCTCTTGGAGAGCGAAGGCTTCAAGAACCTCTTCCTCTATTCAGGAAGCTTTGACGACTGGATCACCGATTCGTCGCGCCCAG
>CABRGJ010000306.1 GCA_902470405.1 uncultured Eggerthella sp. | reverse complement strand
GCCATAATAGCGGAGTATGATTCTACGATAGATGAGGGTGACCATCATGTATAACGACACGATGTATCAGCTAGGCAATGCTCCTTCCGCCATTCGTGAACTGTTCGCTTATGGCATGCAGCGCAAGGCTGAAATAGGGGATGAGAACGTCTTTGATTTCAGCATCGGAAACCCTTCGGTGCCTGCTCCTGCATCGGTCGCAGCTTCGATTCGTGAACTTGCCGATATGCCGCCTGCGGAACTACATGCCTATTCACCAGCTCAAGGCCTTGAATCTACGCGTCGGGCGATCGCGGATAACCTGAACGAGCGCTTCGGCACATCGTATTCTGCTGATGACCTCTATCTTACGATGGGCGCAGCAGCGTGTCTTTCTGCTTGCTTTACGGCGCTTATCGAGCCAGGCGACGAGATCATCGTCATCGCACCGTATTTCCCTGAATACCGCGTATGGGTCCAGTTCGCAGGCGGTGTTTGCGTCGAGGTTCCTGCGCGTGAAGACAACTTCCAGATCGACCTTGATGCATTGGAGGCGGCTCTTACGGAGCGTACCAAGGCGGTGGTTATCAATACGCCGAACAATCCTGTCGGAACGGTGTATACGCGCGAGACGCTCGAAGGTCTGGCACGCGTGCTCGAAGGTGCTGAAAAAACCTACGGCCATGATATCTATCTCATTTCCGACGAACCATATCGCGAGCTCACCTATGGTGTTGAGGTCCCGTGGGTTCCTTCCATCTACCACAACACGCTCGTATGCTATTCCTGGTCAAAATCGCTTTCTCTACCAGGTGACCGCATCGGTTACGTGCTCGTCCCGAGTGAAGTGAACGACGCGCGCAAGGTCTATCTTGCAGTATGCGGCGCTGGTCGTTCGCTCGGTTACATATGTGCGCCGGTTTTCTTCCAGCGCGTTATAGAGCGCTGTGTGGGAGAGCCTACGAATGTGGAAGCATATGCGGTCAATCGCCAGATCCTCACGAACGCACTTGACGATCTTGGTTATGAATACATCGCTCCTGATGGCGCATTCTATCTATGGATCAAGGCGCTCGAAGCCGATGCGCGAGCCTTCTCTGACAAGGCAAAGCAGCATGAGCTACTGCTCGTCCCTTCCGACAGCTTCGGCGTGGGAGGTTGGGTACGCGCAGGATATTGCATCGACAAGAAGACCATCGAACGTTCCATTCCGGCATTTGCTGCGTTGAAGGCGGATTACGCATAATGGCGTTTACGGGCGCCATCCTTGATTTCGATGGGACGCTGGTCGATTCGCTCGATGCATGGCGCGATCTTGAAAGCGTGCTCTTGAAGGAATCGGACGTTTCGGTAACGCTCGAAGATCGGGCGCAGTTTACGACATTCACGCTCGATGAGACTGCACAATGGTTCCACGAGAACGGTGGCCTTGGCAGGAGCGCAGCTGACGTGCGCCAGATCATGGACGATTATATGGTCGCCTATCTTTCGCGTTCGACACGCGTTCTACCAGGAGTTCGATCGTTTCTTGACTCATGTGCGCAACATGGTATCAAGAT
>CABRGJ010000305.1 GCA_902470405.1 uncultured Eggerthella sp. | reverse complement strand
CACCTTCCACGGTGCTTTATGCTGTGCCCATAAGTTTTCCATCCAGGTCTTGTCTAGAATCTCTCGGCTCTACGCTGGGCGCACTCGAGAGCGCACCTGAATATCAGACTGCGCTCATGCAGCTTGAGAGCGGTGCATGCGACGCTGTTGCGATCGACTATCCAACTGCTCAGTCGCTCATCGCTGGCAAGGACGGCTATGTGATCCTTGATGAGGTCGTTTCTTCTGAGAACTACGGTGTTGGCGCCAAGAAGGGCAATGCAGAACTGATCGAGCAGATCCAGAATGCGCTCATCGAGCTCTATAACGATGGCACTGTCGAAGAGATTGCTTCTCACTATCCTGAAGAGATCTCCATCGACAAGTGGGTTCTCAAGTAAGTTTGCTGCATTTGCGGCAGCATGCCTGACGTATAACTAAAGCCCTGGATCTTATGAGGAAGATCGTGCTGGCACGACTCCTCGAGATTCCAGGGCTTTCGTTGTCTCTTTCTCGAAGGTTAGATCATGGAATTTACAACAATGCTCGCAATGCTCGGCGAAGGCTTCTTGGTCACGCTGCAGTTATTCTTCGTCACGCTCATCGGCGCACTGCCGCTTGGCGTGTTGGTCGCGGTCGGCCGCATGTGTCGCTTCCGCCCCATCTCATACCTCTTCCGCTTGTACATTTCCATCATGCGTGGCACGCCGCTCATGCTGCAGCTCATGTTCATCTTCTTTGCTCCTTATTACATTTTTGGCGTGCAGCTCTCCATGGAATGGAAGTTTGGTGCATGTGCGGTAGCGTTCATCATGAACTATTCGGCCTATTTCGCAGAGATCTATCGAAGCGGCATCCAGTCCATTCCTCGCGGTCAATACGAGGCTGCTGAGATCCTGGGCTACAGCAAGGTTCAAACGTTCATGCGCATTGTTTTCCCGCAGGTGTTCAAGCGCATCGTGCCTGCACTGGGCAATGAGGTTATCGTGCTCGTGAAGGACACGTCGTTAGCGTTTACCATTGGCGTGGCGGAGATGTTCACCACAGCTCGCGCGATCGTTTCATCGCAAGGAACGCTCACTGCTTTCATTGTGGCGGCGGTGTTCTATTGGGTATTCACTTTCGTGGTGGAATTTGCGATCTCGCGCATCGAGAAGCGACTGGCCTATTATCACGACTAACGAACCGCATCCCGCACACGCTGGGAGCGCCAAGATGAGAAACGAGAAGAAGATGACGAATCAGGATCTGATGATGAACGACGAGCCGCAGGATGTTCAGAAGAGAGCATCGACCAGCGTGGCCGTGCTTTCGGTCGATCATCTCGAGAAGAGTTTTGGCGAAACGATGGTGCTCAAGGATATCTCGTTCGAGGTTCATCCTGGCGAGGTCATTTCTATCATCGGTCCTTCAGGGTCTGGCAAGTCAACGTTGCTGCGTTGCTGCACGCTGCTCGAGACCTTCGAATCGGGCTCACTTCGCTATGGTGATCTGGTCGTTGCCGAAAATGATGCTTCAGGCAAGGCACACTATAGCGGCAAAGAGGTCGAGAAACAGGCGCGCGAGCGTTTCGGCCTCGTCTTCCAGAACTTCAA
>CABRGJ010000304.1 GCA_902470405.1 uncultured Eggerthella sp. | reverse complement strand
CTTCACGTACTTTCTTTACGGTATCGACATGCGCGCGGTGCTCTTCGTGCGTGCCGTGCGAGAAGTTCAGGCGCGCCATATCCATACCAGCTACGATCATGCTGTGGAGCGTCGACTCTGATTCGGTGGCGGGTCCGAGCGTACCGATTATCTTCGTGCGTTTGTTCACCCGTCCCCCTTTGTTGAACACGTCTCGTCACGGTTGTTCCAGTTGCTTCGATACGACCATGTCGTGTCCAGGCTGTTGTTTTAGTTGCTTCGAGAATACTCTGTATGTGCGAATTTCCGGTTGTGGTCGACAGACTGTTATCGAAGCGTTTCGTGACGCGTAGAGGTGATTTCGTTTCAGCTCGGTTGCGATTTTTGCGCGCGGGCAGTGCTGGTAGGTCGACCATGGTAATAAAGTAAGAGCGCAACCGCCTTCGAGCAAATGTTGCGCGAACATGAAGGAGAATCAGATGCTCTATTCATCGCAGAATTCACAACAGCTTTCGGGAGATCTTTTAACATGACGCAAGAGATAAAACGCGCTTCGCGAGCTAAGAAGATCGCGCTGTGGGCTCTTGGGATCGTTGTTGGTCTCATCCTCGTGGTGCTCGTCGGGTTCAACATATATATACGCACGGCATACAGCGCGTTCTATTCACAAGCAACGGAGGAGTTCGAGATCCCTGGCATCCATGCGGGTTTCATCTGCCAGGACCTGGACTATTACGACGATGCCGATTGTTGGTTCTTCAGTGGATATGCTGCAGGTGAAGGCGCAAGTCCGCTCTATCGTCGCAATGCTGATGGCAGTTCGGTCGAGTTTTTCGCGCAGTTGCCCGATGGATCGCCTTATACAGGCCACGGATCAGGCATCACTACCTCGAGCGATTATGCCTTCTTGACTTGCGATAGTGGGTATTTGGTCTTTTACGCGTCCGATCTTGTGAATGTCGAGGCGGGAGATGTGGTGAGCGCGATCGATCAGGTCGATCTCGAGCTCACTCCTGCCTTTATGAATATCGAGAACGACACGCTCTATGTTGGCACGTTTCATCTGTTGCCCGAGTATGAGGCTCCTGGTCATCATCATCTCATCACGCCTGATGGTTCCGAGAATGCAGGAATGATGCTCGCCTATCCAGCAGATGCGGACGAAGATGCGGATGCTCGTTATGGGTTTGCCAGTCAGGCGGATAGAGCTTATTCGCTGCCTGATAAGGTTCAAGGGATGAGCGTACTGCCGAATGGTGATATCGTGCTGTCAACTTCGTATGGGTTCAATACGTCACACCTAATCACATACCGTGTTTTGGGTCAAGAGGTGCCTGCTGTTGCGCCGGGAACCGCAGATGAAGCCGCTGCATCTGCAAGCGCGAACGAACAGGCTACGTCAGCTGTCCCCTCATCAGCCACGCCCTCTTCAGCCGCGACTTCGCCCTACACGTTCTTCGTGGACGGCAGATCGGTACCACTCTTCTTCCTCGATTCGAGCAATCTCGTATCTGATATCGAAGCGCCGCCTATGACCGAGGGCATCGAATTTCACGATGGACGCATCTGGATATCCGAGGAATCTGCGAGCAATAAGTACCTCTTT
>CABRGJ010000303.1 GCA_902470405.1 uncultured Eggerthella sp. | reverse complement strand
ATGAGCGAATTCGCGACGTTGTTCTTCGCATCGCCCATGAAAACAAGGTTAAGACCTTGAAACGCACCGAAGTTTTCGCGGATAGTGAGCAGATCGGCGATCATCTGCGTAGGATGAAACTCATCCGTAAGGCCATTCCATACAGGAACACCCGAGTATTCAGCGAGCGTTTCAACGATATCTTGACCATAGCCGCGATATTCAATGCCGTCGAACATGCGACCGAGCACACGTGCGGTATCCTTGATGGATTCCTTATTGCCGATCTGTGAACCGCTGGGATCGAGATACGTGACACCCATCCCAAGATCATGCCCAGCCACTTCAAATGAACAGCGCGTACGCGTCGAAGTCTTCTCAAAGATAAGAACCATATTCTTACCTTCAAGATAGCGATGCGGGATACCAGCACGCTTCTTCTCTTTGAGGTCTTGAGCAAGATCGACCAATCCGATGATCTCTGTTGGCGTGAAGTCGAGCAGTTTTAGAAAATGTTTGCCCGAAAGCGCGTATGACATTCGTGCTCCTTGGTTCGATTCTCAACGAAAATATCATTGTATATCTGTTCGATTCGTTTGGGAGGAACCTCTGGCGAAAATTGTCGTTTTAAAGCGAAACGGCAGGATGATCGTGTCGGCCTGCCGTTCGGGAATATTCTCTTAGATTTGGGGTTCTCTCACTACTTGAAACGTTTCAAAAGCAGCGAGTTGCTGACCACCGAGACGCTCGAGAGGGCCATGGCTGCGCCAGCGAGTGCTGGTGCGAGAATACCGAAGGCCGCGAGCGGGATCATAATGCAGTTGTAGATGAGCGCCCAAAAGAGATTTTGCTTGATCTTGCGCATCGTAGCTTTGGAAAGGCGCAAGCTCGTGATGAAATCCATCAGATGATTGCGCATCAAAACAACCGATCCGGCTTCAAGAGCTACATCGGTACCGGAAGCCATCGTGACACCGACATCTGCAGCGGCGAGCGCAGGCGCATCATTGATGCCATCTCCGACGAACGCAACAATAGGAGCAGGCTTCACAGCGTCTTCTGTGCGCTGTGAAGATTGATCAGAAGCAACTTCGACCGCTTTGCGCTTCACCTCCTTCACACATTCTGCCTTCTCGAGCGGCTTAACGCCCGCATGGACATGCGTAAGATCGATACCGACCGCAGTGGCTATGGCATCAGCTTGTGAGCGACCATCGCCCGTGACCAGATAGGTGGACACACCGAAAGCACTCTCAAGCAGTGATATAGTCTCTTGCGCATCTGGCTTTGGCTCGTCTTCGAAGGAGAACGCTCCTGCGTCTTGTCCATCGATCACAACATGAGACCCGACGAAGACCTTGTGCCCGTCACCTTCGCCTTCCACACCTTTACCGACGAGCGCCCTGAATCCCGTTACCGGTGGGAGCGTGTCGGCTGAGATACCTTTGGAAGCCGCATAGCGCACAACCGCACGAGCGAGCGGATGTTCGCTCTTTGCTTCGAGTGCGGCAGCGAGACGAAGTGCGTACTGATCTACCGTGCAAGTGGTCACCTCTGGTTCTCCCTTTGTGATGGTGCCCGTCTTATCGAACACCGCCGCATCAAGCTTGCAAAGACGC
>CABRGJ010000302.1 GCA_902470405.1 uncultured Eggerthella sp. | reverse complement strand
CGGAGCACTTGCGGCAGAAGTGAAGCCTGCTGTGCTCGATGGGGAAGAGGTTGTGCTTGCCAAACCGCAAAGTTTCATGAACCTTTCAGGTGGCCCGGTCTCCAAGCTCATGAAGGAATACGGGTTGAAGCCCTCAGAGGTCATCGTCATCCATGACGACCTCGATCTCGATCCGGGTATCATCCGCGTGAAGCAAGGCGGTGGTCATGCGGGACATAACGGTTTGCGCTCGATCATCGACAAGACAGGTTCGCGTGATTTCAATCGCGTGCGCGTCGGTATTGGCAGACCACCAGGGAAGATGCCAGTGGTCGACTTCGTGTTGGCGCGCCCGCGGCAAAGTGCGCTCGAAGATTTCGAGCAGGGTTGCCATCGCGCATCAGAGGCTTGTGCCTCTCTCATCAAGAACGGCCTTTCGAAAACGCAAAACACCTTCAATTAACCACTCGGCAAACGCGCTTCGATATGCGAAAATAACCATCGAACGATATGAGTAAATGGTAGGTATCCAATGTCAGCGCGTATACAGGTCAAGCCAGTCGAGCAGGCTGTGGTTCAGCGTATTGCTCGCGCTTTCGATCTCCCGAATTTCATAGCTGCAACGCTCGCTTCGCGTGGTCTGACTTCAGACGATGCCATCGAACGATTCCTGCATCCTTCGCTCGAGCGTGATTGGCTCGATCCATATGGGATCGAGGGCATGGATGTTCTTGTCGATCGATTAGCTGCCGCCATAAAACAGCACAAGCGCATCCTGGTCTTTGGTGATTTCGATCTGGATGGCATCTCGGCCACTACTATCATGACGCGCGGGTTGCGCGCTTTTGGCAGTGAGGTCATTCCGTTCATCCCGCTGCGCTTCGAAGAAGGCTATGGGTTGTCGCACGCGGCCATCGAGCGTGTGCTCACCTATGAACCAGATCTCGTCATCACGGTCGATAACGGCATCGCGGCTCGTGCAGAAGTCGATTATCTACGAGAATGCGGCATCGAGGTCATCATTACCGATCATCATGAGCCCGCCGAATTGGTCCCTGTCGATGTTGCGCTCGTCGACCCAAAGTGCTCTGACAACCCCAGCGCTATCTTGGCCGGTGCAGGTGTTGCGCTGAAGGTCATCCAAGCAGTAGGCTCCCGGTTGGGCAAGCCCTATCTCTGGTGCTCGCTCGTGGATTTCGCGACGCTTGGCACGGTGGCCGACCTTATGCCGATGGTGGAGGAGAATCGCGCACTCGTGTCGTGCGGTCTGCAAATGCTCAACGACCAGCCGCGTCCTTGTATCGAAGCGCTCATGGCACAAGCGGGCATTGCTCCAGGTACGCTCACGTCGGTCAATTTGGGCTTCACGCTCGTACCGCGCCTGAATGCGGCAGGCCGGATGGGAAATGCTCAGCTCGCGCTCGACCTATTGATGTGTGATGATCCAGCGCAATGCGTCGATCTTGCGGCTCAGTTAGAGAGCAACAACGACCGCCGTCGTCAGATCGAATCAGAGCTTTCAACGCTTGCGCAAGAGCAAGCAGCCCGCATCTACAACGGACAGCGTGCGCTCGTTGTTTCGGGCGAGGGCTGGCATGAAGGCGTGAAGGGCATCGTCGC
>CABRGJ010000301.1 GCA_902470405.1 uncultured Eggerthella sp. | reverse complement strand
CGCAATCTTCGAGGCAGTCCACGGTTCTGCGCCTGATATCGCAGGTAAGGATATTTGTAACCCCACGGCCGAGATCCTTTCTGCGGCGATGATGCTTGACCATCTGGGCGAACTCGACATTGCACGCAAGATTCGTGACGCGGTTCGCGCAGTTTATGCCGAAGGCAAGGTGCTTACCGCTGATATTCGCAAAGCAACCGGTTCGGATGCGCCTGCTGCAACCTGTACCGAATTTACTGACGAAGTCGTTCGTGTTTTACAAGCTTAGTCTCGCAATCGACCAGTCATTTACGAAAAGAAGGAGCATGCATGAATAACCGCGCAGCTATTCTCAAGGTTGGCACGAAAGAGTACACGTACTATCCCGTGTCGCAGGTCGAGGGTCACGCCTCGCTTCCATACTCTCTCACCGTGCTCTTGGAGAATATCCTCCGCAACGCGCGCACTGATGAAGAAGCGCGCATCCTCTCCCAACGTCTCGTTGAGGCGGGTACGAAGGGGGTTACAGGCGAAGAGATCGAGTTCAGCCCCGCACGTGTGCTGTTCCAGGACTTCACGGGCGTTCCGGTTTTCGTCGATTTTGCGGTCATGCGTGAAGCCTGTGCTGAACTGGGAGGCGACCCAAAGAACATCAATCCGCAGATTCCTTGCGACCTGGTCATTGACCATTCGGTCATCGCTGATGAGTCGGGTTGCGCAGCTGCACTTGCACAGAATATGGAGCTCGAGTTCGAGCGTAACAAGGAGCGCTATGACTTCCTGAAATGGTCACAGGAATCCTTCCAGAACGTACGTATCGTGCCGCCCGGATCGGGCATCTGCCATCAGCTCAATATCGAGCGTTTCGCGAGCGTGGTCATGACGCGCGAAGAGGCGCACGAGACCGTTGCATACTTCGATACGCTCGTTGGCACTGACTCGCATACGCCTACCGCGAATGGAATCGGTGTGCTCGGATGGGGCGTCGGTGGCATCGAGGCTGAAGCTGCTGCGCTCGGCCAGCCTATTACGACGCTTGTGCCGCGCGTTATCGGCGTAAACCTGGTAGGAAAGCTGCCCGATCAGGTCTCTGCAATGGATCTTTCGCTCACGTTTGCGCAGATGCTGCGTGCTGAGGGCGTGGTCGGCTGCTTCGTTGAGGTGTTTGGCGAAGGCGTTCAGAGTCTTTCAGCAACGCAACGTGCTTGTGTCTCTAATATGACGCCAGAATACGGTTCGACCTGTACGCTCTTCCCCGTTGACGAGAAGACGCTCGATTATCTAGCGCTCACTGGTCGGAGTGAAGAGCAGATCGCATTGGTGGAAGCTTACGCGAAAGAGCAGGGTTTCTGGGGATATGCTGATGCGGCGCCACGCACGTATTCCAAGGTGCTCCCGCTCGATCTTTCGACGATCGAGCGTAATCTTGCAGGTCCTTCGCGTCCACACGACCGTATCTCGCTTTCCAAAGCATATGATGCATTCCATTCCATCTGTTCGGATCGCGGTCTCGATCTCAATGAAACGGTCGAAGTAGAGATCGCTGGAGATAAGCATGACCTCACGCATGGCGCGCTCGCTATTGCAGCGGTCACGAGCTGCACAACAGCAACAGATGCGT
>CABRGJ010000300.1 GCA_902470405.1 uncultured Eggerthella sp. | reverse complement strand
CTTACGGTGCCGCTCGCGTTCACTGGTGGCTTCTTTGCGCTCTGGTTCAGCGGGGAGGGGCTTACCATGCTCTCTCTGATGGGCTTTGCAGTGCTGATGGGAACGGTTGTGAATAACGGTATCGTATTCGTCGATTATGTTAACCAGCTCAGGCGTGGTGGTCTGGAAAAATGGCATGCGCTCGTCGCTGCGGGCAAGACTCGTATGCGCCCGATCCTCATGACGGCGCTTACCACCATCCTCGCCATGCTTCCGATGGTGTTCAGTATTGCGATCGGGGCGAGCATGCAGCGCGGTATGGCGCTCGTCGTAGTGGGTGGCCTACTCTATGCGACCTTTATGACGCTTTATGTGGTGCCCATTATGTATGACCTGCTGTATCGTCGTGTTCCGACTGAAGTTGATTTGGGTGATGAAACGCTCGATGACGATCCAGGTGATGCTCAGGCGTTCCTCGAAACGCTGCAGGCCAAGCATGCGGCACAGGCGATCGATCGTGGCGCCACTCCGCCTCCGAGTCTTCCTTCGTCTTCGTAGCAGGTGTCTCGCGAGCTCAGGTCAGAGCTCGCGGCTGCTCCTTTACGCTCAATTTTCGACTGCGTAACAGATGGCTGCCTTTGGCGGCCATCTTTCGTGTGCTGATCTAGCATTGATGATGCGAAGCTCGCATGTTGAGATGCTCTTCATGCGAGGGCCGGCCGAGCAAGTGTTTCGCTTGGCTGTGCATCGCGCAAAGAATAATTCGGGAAGGTGATCCAAATGGAAAACTCACACTATACGCTCTATGTGAAGACTGGCTGCCCGTTTTGCGCGAAGGTCTTGAATTTTATGGATGAGCATCACATCGTGTTGCCGATCGAGAACATCAGTCTCATGTTGCATGATGTCGCCTACGATACGCTCATCGATCTGGGCGGAAAATTCCAGGTTCCATGTTTGTCGATCGATGGCAAGGCGCTCTATGAATCGGACGATATCATCGCATATCTGAACGAGACGTTCGTCGAGAAGGAGCGATAACTCTTCTTGAATAGGACAAGCGTGACTGTGTGTTGCTAACTGATCAAGACATGAAAAACGCCTCAGGGAACAAATCGAGTCCCTGAGGCGTTTTGTTGTTAGCGGGCGCTTGGAGTATCCGAGAGGTTATTTCTGTTCGAGATGGCGCTGAGCCTCTTCATAGGCTTGATAGGTGAGTATTTCCCATTGCTTGCGGGTTGATTTTGCTACGGTGTCTAGGATGATGCCTGCTGTAAAGGACAGCGCACCACAGATAACGAGCGCGATCGCAAGGATGGCAGTGGGGAAGCGCGGCACAAGACCGGTTTGGAAGTATTCGGCGATGACAGGAATACCTGCGATCAGGCCAAGTGCGACCAGGATGAGCGCAAGCCAGCCGAAGAATGCCATGGGTTTGTGGTCTTTGAACAACGATGCAATAGCGCGCAGCACCTTCGCTCCATCTCCAAAGGTCGAAAGCTTCGAGTAGCTTCCTTCAGGACGATCTCGATAGTCGATCGGCACATCTTTAATACGGAAGCGCTTATCGACCGCGTGGATGGAGAGTTCGGTCTCGATCTGGAATCCTTCAGAGAGCACGG
>CABRGJ010000299.1 GCA_902470405.1 uncultured Eggerthella sp. | reverse complement strand
CCGTGATTTTTCGGCGCACGATATCGAGGCGGGCAACAAGAAAGTGAACCTGCGACAACTGGTCGAAGCGCGCGCTGAAGCCGTGGCGCTCGAACGCGGTCAAAGCATTCAGGAGATTCGCCATCGCGAGATCAGCACGCAAGACGTCGAGGTGGGGGAGCTCACGCTCGACGTGATCCCTTACGAAACTACATCGACTCGCGAATTCTTCCTGCAGTGGATCACGCCCGAAGAGATGATCGCAGGTTTTTTGCGCCTCTCGCTTCCGAAGCCCAATGCGTTCGAAGCGTACGCGCATCAGTCGCTTGACCGTGTCGAAGCCTCCGCGCGCCAGCCGAATTCACGCTCGCCGTTCCCGGTAAATCCTGATGAGGCGATGATTCGCGAGGTGCATGTCTACGGCCGTGCCTCGAGCCTGCACAAGGCGGGCACGAGTGCGCAGCATCGCGGGCTCGGTAAGCAGTTGATCGAGCGCGCATGCCAGATCGCACGCGAGAACGGATATAAGAAGATCAACGTCATCAGCGCTATCGGCACGCGAGAGTACTATCGCTCACGCGGTTTTATCGATAACGGCCTTTATCAACAACGCGCTTTATAGCGTGACAGTCTATTCGTCGTCCCCTAGGAACTGGATGTTCATATCCACATTCCCGTCAACGCCCGCAACGGAGCCGGTATTCGTGTATTGCCAGATGGTGAAATACTGATTGAACGTAGGGCAATTTACGTTGTATTGCGCCAGCCAGATATTGTATCGCGCCAGATCAGGAAGGTTGTAGCGCAGCAGGTCCTTGAGGCTTCCATAGATCATGGGCGTGTAGCCGGCCTCTTGGATGCGCGCGCAGAACGCAGCAGCGTTCTTGGTCATCTGTTCGGGCGAAAGATCGTCCGCGCGCCCTGGATTATCTGCCAGGCGCTCGTGATCGTAAGCCACTGGATAGGTGATGTTGCGTCCGCGCAATCGCTCGATCACGAAGTCAGCCTCCTCGCGCGCCTCGTCTTCGGTCATCGCTTGCGAGTAAAAATAAGCACCGACCTTGATGCCTGCTTGATCTGCAGCCTTAGCGTTGTATTCGAAATAGTCGTCTTGCGATATCGAGCCCGTGGTCAAACCGCGATTCCCCACGCGAACGAACGCGAAAGAGATCCCGTCAGCTGCCACTGCATTCCAATTGATATAACCTTGGTGTTCGGAAACATCGATGCCCGTACGCGATTGAGCTTTGCCTTCGATGGTGTAGGAGAACCGTCCATCGCTTTTCGACAGGTAGTCCCAGTTGTATGTCGACGAGGTGCCAGAGTTCTCGCTTGGCTGCTTGGGAAATACGGCGGCCTCGATGGCTACCCCGATGAGCGCGATGATGATGACACCCAACATCACGGCTGCGAACGAATTGCTCTTCGTGGCGCGCTCGATCGCACCGCTAAAACGCGATGCACCACCGCGAGACGACCCGCCTAAAGGCGCATCGTCCCAGTTCTGATCGTGTCGTTGTCCTCGTGAGTTGAACATGGATCCTTGTCGTGTGTTTCACTGCAGCTTGCGCTAGGTAGCTATACCGAGCAAGATCGCTCGTTTGCAACCTTGCTTGCGCAGC
>CABRGJ010000298.1 GCA_902470405.1 uncultured Eggerthella sp. | reverse complement strand
GTAGGCAATGGCTGTACGCTTGAAGAGACCATTGCACTCTCCTCGCGCATCGATGATGGCGCAACCTGTGGTCCACGTGCATATCTGCGTCCTGAAACGCACCTTTGTGAAGGCGCGAAGGCAGGCACGCATGTCGAGATCAAGAAATCGACCATTGGCAAGGATTCAAAGGTTCCTCATCTTTCTTATGTGGGTGATGCGACCATTGGTGTCGATGTGAACTTGGGTGCAGGTACTATCACATGCAATTATGATGGCGAGAAAAAGTGGCCCACTACCATCGGCGATCGAGCGTTTGTCGGCAGCGATGTCATGTTGGTCGCTCCGGTCAATATCGGCGCTGATGCTCTGATCGGTGCGGGCTCGGTCATCACAAAGGATGTCTCCGAAGGGGCGCTCGGCTTAGGTCGAGCACGTCAGACCGAGATCGAAGGATGGAACAAGAAGAATAAAACAGGCGAATAGCCTGCCGCTCGGTGGTTTGGGGCTCGTTCGCTGTTGTTTTTAACTAGAATAGAGTCGGTCGGTGTGAGTCTTTGATCGAGAAAGCGATGAATCCATGAGCAACATGACGAAAACGATGGCGGTCTTCTCCGGATCCGCGCATCCACAATTGGCCGATGAGATCGCGAAGGCCCTTGGTATCGAGCTGGGCGATGTTCATCTTGAGAAGTTCGCCAACGGCGAGATCTATGCGCGCTATAACTCGAGCATTCGTGGCGCAGATGTGTTCTTGATCCAGTCTGTCGCAGGCGAATCGGTCAACGACGCGCTCATGGAATTGCTCATCATGGCGGACGCGGCGAATCGTGCCTCAGCGCGCACGGTCACTGCGGTCATCACGCATTATGGTTATTCGCGCCAGGATCGTAAGGCTTCTGCGCGAGAGCCTATCACGGCGAAGCTCGTGGCCAACATGCTCACCGCTGCAGGCGTCGATCGCATCATCACCATCGACTTGCACCAGGGTCAGATCCAGGGTTTCTTCGACATTCCGGTCAATCACATCACGGCGTTGTGGACCATCGCCGATTACTTCAACAAGAAAGAGCTCGATTCCGAGCGCCTTTGCGTCGTAAGCCCCGACTTGGGTCGTGCGAAGGCAGCTAAGAAGCTCGCTGACCTTACGAATGCGAGCATCGCGATCATGCATAAGGAACGCCCGAAGCACAATGCTGCCGAGATCACTGCGCTCATCGGCGACGTGAAGGGCAAGACTTGCATCCTGAACGACGACATGATCGATACCGCCGGTTCGGTCATCGGTGCGGTCAAGTCGCTGAAGGCTAATGGTGCCGAGAAGATCTACGTTACCGCTACGCATCCTATCCTTTCAGGCCCGGCATTCGAGCGTCTTCATGATCCTGATATCGAAGAAGTGGTCGTATGCAATACGATCCCGATCCCTGACGAAGAGCTTGAAAAGGGGAAGATCAAGGTCGTTTCCGTAGCGCCGTTGTTTGCGCATGCTATCAACGCTGTTTTCTCGAATGGCTCCATCTCCGAATTGTTCGACCCGGATTTCGCGCTCTAGCCATGTATCTCATCGTTGGACTTGGCAATCCTGGGGAAGAGTACGCTCACACGCGCCATAATGCTGGTTTCGATACGA
>CABRGJ010000297.1 GCA_902470405.1 uncultured Eggerthella sp. | reverse complement strand
CTCCCTAACGGGAGCTCTTCTTTTATGGATTCATTCAGTTGAGAGCTTTTGCCTACTAGGAAAGCTGTTCAAGGAGCGCGGCAAGAGCACGCGCGCGATGTGAGACTTTCTGCTTCTCAGCAAGGCCAAGTTGGGCGAATGTCTTTTTGTTGGCGAAATCATCAGGCAAGAACAGCGGGTCATAACCAAAACCTTCACTCCCCTGTTCATCGAAGCCGATAATGCCTTCTACGCGGCCTTCAGCAACCATCTCCGTACGATGAAGACCAGCACGCATGAGAAGTGCGCTGTACGATCGCACTCGGCGATGCCCTTAAGGTTCTTCAAAAGCAAAGCGTTATTCGCGGCATCATTGCCATCTTCACCTGCATAACGAGAAGAATACACACCAGGGGCGCCATCGAGCGCATCGACAATAAGACCTGAATCATCAGCCAAAACCGCACAACCCGTAATCTTATGCGCAGCGCGAGCCTTGATGCGCGCATTCTCGACGAATGTTCTACCGCTCTCTTCAGGATTTGAATCAACACCTGCCTCTTTCAGGCTTAAGCATTCCCATCCAAGATCAGCGAATGTATCGCGAATCTCAGTGACCTTATGAGCATTATTCGTTGCGATGATGACTCGTTTTGACATGTAAAGCTCCTTAAAGGACGATGTGATGCAAGTTTTCGAGTGGGAAGCGCAACACGCGCGTTCCGAAGGTGCGAAACGCCTCGATGTCATCGCCCGACGTGTAGAAATCATATGTAGGAACATTGGTCGGATCTGCCGCGATACCACGGCGCGCAAGCATGTCTGCACAATCGCGCGCAACTTCAGAGGCTGAAGAAATAAGAACCACGTCTCTTCCAACAACACCACCAATGAGCGATTTCAACAACGGAAAATGCGTGCAGCCCAAAACAAGCGTATCGATCTCGCAGCGACGAAGTGGATCGAGGTAATCCTGCGCAATCTCTTGGAATTCAGGGCGAATATAGACCTGAGACGCAAGCGAAGTGTAATTCTCGATGGGGCCCTTCGCCATGCGGATGCCAAGCTCAGCGATCTCAACAAATCGAGGAGTTGCTGTAGAAAACACCGTGATACCCGCATCTGCACTACGGATCGCATCGGTATAGACGCCTGACTCGACCGTACCTTTCGTAGCAATGACCCCAACTCGCCTGTTGCGCGTCGCACGAGCTGCCGCACGCGCTCCTGGCTCGACAACACCAAGCACGGGGACAGGAAATACGGTCTGTGCATGTGCGAGTCCTGCGGCGGTAGCTGTATTACAAGCGATGACGATCATTTTCACGCCTCGCTCAACCAGCCACGTACCAATAGCATCAACAAAACCGCACACTTCTTCGAAAGAACGAGGGCCATATGGGCAGTGAAGCGTGTCTCCGAAATAGATGATATTCTCATTCGGGAGCGCCTTCATGATCTCGCGTGCAACCGTAAGGCCACCAAACCCTGAATCGAAGACGCCGATAGGCGCGTTGTCGTAATGCCCCGAGCGAAAACCCTGAATACCCTCTTCTGGGGCTCCGAAGAAACGATAGGGCTGTCCGTTCGATATCTTATTCATGGACGAGCACTGCGACATTAGTCTCGAGATT
>CABRGJ010000296.1 GCA_902470405.1 uncultured Eggerthella sp. | reverse complement strand
AGGGCATGAACGACAAGCTCTTCGATGCACCTATCTCTCCCGTTCAGATTACCAAGAAAGCAGAAAAGCAGATGCGTCGCGAAAAGATGGTCGGCGCTGGCAAGGAATACGCTCCTACGCTCTATACTGTACTCGTCAATCCAGACGACGATCGCCGCCTTTTCGGCATGTACCCTACCCTGGCAGGAGAGACCGAGACCTACTTGCGCGCTAAGGCGAATGAAGAAGGCTTGGTTATGGACGGCGCACCGCTCGTCCGCTTCATGGTCGACGACGATCTCAGGCACGGGAAGTTCGATGTCATCGCAGAGCTCGTCTCTGCTCCTATCGTGGCCCAACTGCGAAACGAAGAACTCGAGCGCTATGGTCTTGCCCAACAGCCTGCCTATGGTGCACCTATGGCTTCGCGCCACCAGCAAGCAGCCTATCATCAGCAGGGATATGCCCAGACAGGCCATGGTGCTTATCAGAATGAAGACATGGATCCCTATGCTGTAGATCAGATCCCAGCTGCAGGCGCTCACCACGCACATCAGGCCGCCTCGGTCGCCGAACCCATCCCGATCCCGAACACGGTCATGTTCGACCAACAGCCATCAAACGATGGTGAAGTGGTCGCGCGCCTCATCAACGTGACCACCGATCGTTCATTCTCGCTCGCAAACTCGCGCGTCTTGATCGGCCGTGCCACCAACTGCGACATCGTGCTCGACGACCTGAACGCAAGCCGTACACATGCTGAGATCTTCCGCGAATCCCCCAGTGTTTGGGGGCTCGCCGACCTTGGCTCTACCAATGGAACGCTTGTGAACGGTAAGCACATTGCGTCGGTGCTCTTGAACGATGGCGACCGCATCACTGTTGGAACCACTACGTTCGTGTTCACGTTCCAATAGGCCATGCACACTGCTGAAGTAGACTCTTGCTTCGCGCAACACGTTTTGCGCTCCTGTTCCTCGTAAGTTAGGTACCCACGTGATAGACATTGTCCTTTTGATCGGCCGACTTCTGTTCGTTGTACTGCTCTACCTGTTTCTGTTCGCCATCATGAAAACGGGCATCGGCTTGGTGAGAGGTCAACGCAAAAAAGAAAAATCCTGGTCGGTCTCCGTTGAAAAAGGACCGAAAGAACTCCGAGGTGCTTCGATCGATGTCCTTGGTCCGATCGTAGTGGGCAGAAGCCCAGGCGCAGATATTGTCATCGGCGCTGAATACGTCTCTTCTCGTCATGCACGATTCGTCCTCATGGGGCAAAATCTCTTTATCGAAGATATGGGCTCGCTCAACGGCACCGCCGTGAACGGTATGCACATTTCAGAACCCACCGCACTGAAGAACGGTGACCGTGTGATGGTCGGCGATGTCACCATAAGGGTAAGGTACGCATAAATGACCGAAAACAACAACAAAAACGAATCAGCAGGTCAAGATCCATCTTTTGGAAGTCGAACAGATGTTGGATACGTCCGAGATCACAACGAAGACAGCTTGATCCTCATCCCGCCACTCTTTGCGGTCGCAGATGGCATGGGCGGGCATGAAGCGGGCGAGATCGCCTCTGAGATCACCGTGAACACACTTGCCGAACTTGCTCCCGATCATATAGATGCAGAA
>CABRGJ010000295.1 GCA_902470405.1 uncultured Eggerthella sp. | reverse complement strand
GGAGTCATGCGTCCTGCTATCGCCACTATCATCCCGTCCCCGGCAAAACCCGTTGTCATGTGCGATGTGGGTGCGAATGCGGATTGCAAGCCTGCCTATCTTGTCCAGTTCGGCCAGATGGCAGCGGTCTATGCCGAACAGGTCATCGGTATTTCGGATCCTAGTGTTGCGCTGCTCAATATCGGCAGTGAAGACACAAAGGGTTCGCAATTCAGCCAGGAGGCCTTCTCGCTCATGAAAGAGGCACTACCGAACTTCATTGGCAACAAGGAAGGCTGCGATATCTTACCTGCGGGAGCTGATGTGTTCGTGACCGATGGATTCACGGGCAATGTGTGCCTGAAGACCATCGAAGGTACTTCGAAGGTGCTCTTCGGTGCGCTTAAAGATGTGATGATGGCAAGTATGAAGACGAAGCTTGCTGCGCTATGCTTGAAGAACGGCCTTCAAGAGCTCAAAGACTCCATCGATCCCGATCTGTATGGCGGTGCGCCTTTGCTTGGCGTAAATGGAGCATGCTTGATCGGGCATGGATCATCGAATGCGACCGCTATCAAGAACGGTGTGGCTATGACCGCCAAGACCGTTCGTTTGGATGTTTCTGGAATAATCGCCCGTACCGTGAAAAAAGACGAGGACCTCGGGTAAAATTGATACGTTTTGTTCGTTGACGAGGGACCATGATTGAGCAAGGTGGAAGAACATAGCGCTCTGTTGAGCAAGGTCGAGAAAACGCTCGACTATCACTTCAAGGCCCCTGCACTTCTTCTGGCAGCGCTCACACATCCTTCGGCGGTTGAAGGTCGCTCGCTCTCAGACTCGTATGAGCGATTGGAATTCTTGGGCGACAGCATCTTAGGTGCGATCGTCGCCGATCGAGCATTCCATGCTTATCGCAATGTTGACGAGGGTGGTCTTACGCGCATCAAGGTCTCACTCGTGTCGGGAGCGTCGCTCTCGAAAACGGCTGAGAGCCTTGGGTTTGCCGATTTCATTATCTTCGGTTCTTCTGAAACGGGCACCGGAAAGCGCGGACTGCATTCAGCGCTCGAGAACGTCTACGAGGCTATCGTTGCCGCACTCTATCTTGATGGAGGATGGGAGGCAGCGTGCACATTCGTTGATCGTACGCTCGTAGTGAATATGAATCTTGATATGGCTCGCGAACCGGAAAATCCCAAGAGCGTGCTCCAAGAGAAGCTTCAGGAAGATGGGATCACGCCAACGTATCGTTTGGTGGAGACACAGGGTCCACCGCATAATAGAACCTTCATCACACAGGTCTTCGTGGGTGTGAATTCGCTCGCGAAAGGTGTGGGTCGCACCAAGAAGGAATCAGAGAGCAACGCTGCCGATTCAGCGCTCAAGGCTCTAAGCTCCTTCTTTGATGCGAAGGACTCGAAAGATAAGAAGCGCCAGGCTGACGCACGTGCCGCAGTGAAGGCGGCGAAGGCCGAAGAGAAGGCGCGTAGGAAAGCGGAGAATGCACGAAAGAAGAAGCAGTAAGGGGCTCGCGTGTATCTAAAGTCGTTGAATCTGAAAGGGTTCAAGTCCTTTGCTGACCGAACGGTCATGCGCTTCGAGCCAGGACTTGCCGCTATTGTCGGCCCCAATGGATCAGGAAAATCGAATATCTCCGACGCGGTGCT
>CABRGJ010000294.1 GCA_902470405.1 uncultured Eggerthella sp. | reverse complement strand
CTGGGCACTAGCCCCGAAATCATCGACCTGGCAGAAGATCGCGATCGTTTCCGTGCCATGATGGACGAGCTTGGCATCCCGATGCCTGAATCCGACATGGCCGTTACCGTGGATGACGCGCTCGCGATCGCGCATCGCATTGGCTATCCGGTCATGGTCCGACCCTCCTACGTGTTAGGTGGACGCGGCATGGAAGTGGTCTACGACGACGAGAATCTGATCAGCTACATGAACGCTGCGGTAGGCGTTACACCCGATCGCCCGATCCTAGTCGACCGCTTCTTGAGCCATGCGCTCGAATGCGAAGCGTCTGCGACGGCGAAGAGGCTTACATCCCTGCTGTTATGGAACATATCGAGCTTGCAGGTGTCCATTCTGGCGATTCTGCCTGTGTGCTGCCTTCCGTGAATATCTCGGATGAGCACCTGGCCACCATCCGCGACTACACCAAGCGCATCGCAGAGGCTATGCATGTGCGCGGCCTCATGAATATGCAGTACGCGATCGAGAACGACGTGGTCTACGTGCTCGAAGCGAACCCCCGCGCTTCACGTACGGTGCCCTTGGTCTCGAAGATCTGTAACATCCAGATGGTGCCCATCGCTACCGAGGTCATCACCATGCCGCTCACGGGTCGCCCCTCTCCTATTCCTGAGCTGAAGGAGAAGAGCTACGAATACTACGGTGTAAAGGAAGCAGTGCTACCCTTCAACATGTTCCCTGAAGTTGACCCGATCCTCGGGCCTGAGATGCGTTCTACGGGCGAGGTGCTCGGTCTCGCGAAGACCTTCGGCGAAGCGTTCTTCAAGGCGCAAGAAGCCACGCAGACCGTGCTTCCGAAGGGTGGTAAGGTGCTCATCTCTATCTCCAACAACGACAAGCCTGAACTCCCCGAGCTTGCACATGCACTGAAGGAAGCTGGCTTCGATATCTACGCGACCGAAGGCAGCGCGAAGATCATCGCAGACGAGGGCATCACGGTCGAAACGGTGAAGAAACTCCACGAAGGCCGTCCAAACCTGGTCGATCTTATCACCAATGGCGAGATGGATCTGGTCATCAACACACCACGTGCCACCAGTGAATCAGCTGAGGACGACTCATACATCCGCAAAGCAGCCATCAAGGCACATACGCCCTACTTCACCACTATGGCAGCTGCGATCGCATCTGCGAAGGGCATCGCCACTGTGGAGGCAAGCGAAGATCATGGCATTTCATCCTTACAGGAGATTCATGCCCGCATCAAGTAGCACGCTTTAGTTGCTCATTCGCTCTGAGCTCTGAGACCCTGACCCGCCGAAAGATCGAAACAACCCAAACGCCACCCCAATGGGTGGCGTTTTTGTAAAGCTGACTTAACGTGACAAAGGGTTTCGCTTCTGTGGGTATGTGCCCGAAAAGTTCGGGCCTACAGGCAAGACGCTTGTGATCTCGCTCGTATTTCAGAAAAATTAATAGAAAAGGCTGGCTGAAAAAGATCAACCAGCCTTTTTCTTACTCCTTACAGGTGCAGGTACCAGCAACGCACTCTCCTGGAGCGAGATCGACTGCCTCGATATGATAGTGCTCGATGCACCAGTCTTTCTCTCCGCAACAAGGACAAACAAGTTTGCGCGTACGTGGCGTGTGTCCCGAGAAAAGGAATGCGCCCATCTTTG
>CABRGJ010000293.1 GCA_902470405.1 uncultured Eggerthella sp. | reverse complement strand
ATCGCGCGCAGCGCGCGAACATAACCATAGTATTCCACGTCCTGGTCGATGACGCTCTTGCGACGAAGACCTGCCGTGTCGATGATGGTGTAATGCTGACCTTCATGTTCGATGGTGGTATCGATCGCATCACGCGTCGTGCCCGCTACATCAGAAACGATCGAACGATCGTTATTCGTCATCTTATTGGTGAGCGAAGACTTACCCGCATTCGGCCGACCGATTATAGCCACGTTGATGGTGTCGATCTCGTCTTCTTCAGCATCGCTGTACTCCGGAAACAGCGTTACGACCTCATCGAGTAGATCGCCTGTGCCCGTACCGTGCAACGCCGAGACCGGCCACGGATCACCCAAACCCAACTGCATGAATTCCCACATTGCATTCGTATCGCCTGGATTATCAAGCTTATTCACCACCAAAAGCACTGGCTTGTTCGAACGACGCAGGATATTCGCAACCGCTTGATCATCGGCATTGATACCTGTTTGGCTATCGACCAGAAAAAGGATGACATCAGCCTGATCGGTCGCTACGAGCGCTTGAGCGCGAATGGATTCTTGGAAACTGTCATCCTTGTTCATCTCGATACCACCGGTATCGATGAGCGTGAAATCACGTCCATTCCAATCGGCCTCATGATACGAACGATCGCGCGTAACGCCACGCATCTCATGAACGATAGCTTCATTATTCTCCGCAATGCGGTTGACCAGGGTCGATTTTCCAACATTCGGGCGACCCACTATTGCAACGACGGGCAAGGCCATGTGAGGATCCTTACTCTTACAGCGTCTCCAAATAGGAAACGACATCTTGTATCTGATCTTCGGGAGTTGATGCTCCCGCGCTGATGCCGACCGAAGACACCGCTGCAAACCAAGCAGGATCGATCTCTTCAGCATTCTCTATATGATAAACCGCATTGCAGCACTGCTGGCACATTTCGTACAAACGGGTCGTGTTCGATGAATTTCTGCCGCCGATGATGAGCATCACATCTACCGTACTGGCCAGATCGCGTGCAGCATCTTGACGCTGGATGGTCGCGAAGCAAATCGTATCTTTCACCAGCGGCTCGATTCCGCGGGCAGAAAGAGCATCGACGATCTCAGCGAGCTTTTGATGAGACTGGGTGGTCTGTACAACGATACCGACTGGCTCGGTAAGATCTGCCGGGATGTCCTCCACCGAACCAACGATGGTGCACCACTCGCCTTCTTGACGCGCATGCTCAAGGATGCCCTCCACTTCTGGATGGCCCGCTTCGCCTACTACGAGCACTCGATAGCCCTCGCGCGCGAGCTTTGCGGCAGCACGCTGCGCACGTAACACATGCGGACAGGTCGCGTCGATGACCTCATGGCCACGCGCTTCAAGTGTTGCGATGACCTGAGGCACGACGCCATGCGAGCGAATGACCACCGCCTCTTCCGCGCAATCGTCCACGCTGTTGGCAACACGAATACCGCGTGCTTCAAGCTCAGTCACTACCTGAGGATTATGGATGAGCGGGCCGAGCGTACAAGCTGCTTTGTTGTCGTTCGCCGTCTCAAGCGTAAGATCGAGCGCACACTGAACACCATAGCAGGCGCCTGCGTGCTCCGCGCGAGCGATCGTGAACGTACCCACTGCTACTCCTTGGCTTTCGGCTCGTAATCTGGCAACGTGG
>CABRGJ010000292.1 GCA_902470405.1 uncultured Eggerthella sp. | reverse complement strand
CCTTCTCAGCCTCTTCCTTAGCCTTCTTAGCAGCTTCTGCTTCAGCCTTCTTGGCGTATTCAGCAGCACGCTCTGCCTTCGCAGCAGCCTTAGCCTCACGCTCTGCCTTCTTAGCAGCCTCTGCAGCCTCAACAGCAGCAGCACGCTCTGCCTTCTTAGCAGCCTCACGAGCCGCAACGGTCTCGGTAGCGGTACCGAACTTGTTAGCAAAGCGCTGAACACGTCCGCCAGAGTCGATAAGCTTCTGAGTACCCGTGAAGAATGGATGGCACGCGTTGCAGATGTCAACACGGAGTTCGGGCTTGGTAGAGCGGGTCTGGAAAGTATTGCCGCAGGTGCAGGTAACGGTGCACTCTACATAATCGGGATGGATATCTTTTTTCATGGTATGGTCTCCTTTTTAGTGCCTTGGTTTCCGACCAAAGCGAAGATTAGCCTTGCTATAGTAGCACATTACTTCTTCTGTGAAGAATGAAAGCCGAAGAAATCCGTGCGAGGTGGCAGATCGCGCACGCGATGGCGCTGCGTTTCAAGCTCCCCTGCGCTGCACAGCTCTTCCATACTGTCGAAATCGTAATTCCAACTGAAGAATTCGTCGAAATCGAAGTTCATGAAATCGCAGATCTTCTCGGTGCCGATCGGCACGATAGGATGCATGAGCAAGGTTGCGATACGCAGCAGGTAGAACGAGTCGACCAGTGTCTGACGACGAAGCTCTTCATTGCCTGCCTCTTCAGCTTCTTTGATGTGGCTTGACCAATACTTATTGGCATAACGGATGAACTCATCCATCTGCGACATGATCGAATGCAGCTCGACCCTATACATCGTCTCTTCGTAAGTGCACATCACATGGTAGACCTTCTTCAGCACCTCTTTGCTGACACGGCCGAGCGGCATGTAACCTTCGAAGTTCTTTTGGGCTTCATAGAAGCAACTGCGCGCAAGACGATTGAACACCTTGGTGAGCAACGCGCCTTCCTTCAGCACTGGATCCGCAATACGCGGATCGTCGCGCTTTTCAGGATCGGTCTCGAATGCTTTTGGCTTGAAACCGACTGACTTCTGGTCGAGTGCGAGCGCCAAGAAATGAGCGCGAAGCGCTTCGACCGTGTAATGCTCCAACAGTTCATCGGCGGTAGGCGGTTTCACATCCGAAGAGGACGATGCTTTCTTATCGCCGAAGAGGATGTGATGATTCGCGACCAGCTTGGTCTGCTGCAGTTCCCCTTCGGGAGCATCTTCGACGACTGGCTTTTCCTCCTGAAGCGCAGCGAACAACGCAGGCTGCGCAACGCCATAGAAATACAAGTTATCTTGTCCGATGAACTGATAGATCTGCGCATTCTTCGTGCACCAGAACTTGCGCCAGAGCGCCCGCGAGCGCCCTCGCTCGTCGTTACATGCCATAGTGAATGAAAGCGGCGCCCACAGACTCTCAGGCCAGCACCAGATGGTAAGACCGCTCACGCCATCGATCTCGGGACAGGGGATGCCCCACGATGCATTGCCCGAAATACGGAACGGCACGAGCGCTTTACCCGTCCTGAATCTGATGTTCGCTTCGGTGAGCACCTTGCGAGCAGCATCACGATCGGCAACGGTCGCAAACTCAATCTCAAAGCTCTGCTTGCCCTTGGCTGCATCGCGATATTCATGAGACGGCAGCTTTTC
>CABRGJ010000291.1 GCA_902470405.1 uncultured Eggerthella sp. | reverse complement strand
ACCTTGTTTGGATGGAGGCTTCCATCGGCAAGACCCTTTTCGATCTCATCGATCTCATCGACAGTCTCCGTGGAGGCGAGTCGATAGTACTTCACCATTAGTTCATCCGGAATGGACATGACCTTACCAAACATGTCGTTCGGTTCGTCAGTGAGCCCGATATAGTTGCCGTAGCTCTTCGACATCTTCTGCACACCATCGGTGCCCTCAAGCAGCGGTAAGGTGAGACAGACCTGCGGTTCTTTATCCATCTTTTCCATAAGTTCGCGACCTGCGAGCAAATTGAAGAGCTGGTCGGTGCCGCCCAACTCGACATCGGCATCGATGCAGACCGAGTCGTATGCCTGCATGGTGGGATAAAGGAATTCATGCAGGCTAATGGGCTGATTATTGTTGTAGCGCTTCGTGAAATCGTCGCGCTCGAGAATGCGCGCAACCGTGAAGTTCGAAGTGATCTTCAAAAGCCCCTCAAGATCGAGCGCAAGCAGCCACTCGGAATTGAAGCGCAGCGTGGTCTTCTCGGGATCGAGGATCTTGTATGCCTGCTCGATATAGGTCTTCGCATTCTGCTCGACCTGTTCACGCGTAAGTGGCGGACGGGTGACGTTGCGGCCAGAAGGATCGCCGATGAGCGCCGTGCCATCACCGATGATGAGCGTGACCTGATGACCCAGATCCTGGAATGCACGCAGCTTGCGCAACGGCACTGCATGGCCCAGGTGCAGATCGGGTGCCGTGGGGTCCACACCCAGTTTGATATTGAGAGGCTCGTTACGTTCGAGCTTCTCCATCAACGCCTTTTCAGGAATGATCTGGGCTGCGCCAGAAGCGATCACACGGAACTGTTCTTCTGCTGAAATCATCGATCCTCTTTCATTATCTTAGCCTGAATAATCAGCATACCAAAAGTGCGCCACTTCGCCAGCATATGAGGCGTTTGACGCACGATAAATACGCGAATGAGAGCGCCCCATGAACGACTCTACGAGCGGGCGCGTAGTTCCCAGAAAGCAACCGCTGAAGCTGCCGCCACATTGAGCGAATCGACCCCATCACGCATCGGGATCTTTGCCACGAAGTCGGATGCTTCGATGGTCTTCTGTGAAAGCCCGTCGCCCTCAGTCCCGAGAAGCACCGCGAGCTTCTTCTGTTCTTGCAAGCACGCATCATCAAGCTCGACTGATTCATCATGAAGCGCAAGTGCAACCGTCGTGAATCCCAGCCGTTTGAGCTGGTCAACTCCCGAATCATGCCAATCATTCACGCTGCCTTCGAAGCGCGTCCAAGGAATCTGAAACACCGTGCCCATCGACACACGAAGCGCTCGACGATACAGCGGATCGCAGCATCCAGGCGTGATGACGACCGCATCGAAACCGAGCGCTGCCGCATTGCGGAATGCGGCACCCACATTCGTGTGGTTCGTGATGTCTTCGAGCACTGCAACACGCCGCGCATCGCGCAGCAATTCATCAAGGGACGGAAGCGGTTTACGTTTCATAGCGCACAGTACGCCCCGTGTTAATTCGAAACCTGTCAGCTTCTCGATCTCTTCAGAAGGTGCGACGAAGATAGGAATGTCCCCTTGCTCCAGCACACCAGCATTGCCTTCGAATCGACTACCTTCGTCCATAAGTGGGGCGCTTCCAGCGCTCGCCCCCTCCGAACAAAAGTCTGCCTCGATGCGTT
>CABRGJ010000290.1 GCA_902470405.1 uncultured Eggerthella sp. | reverse complement strand
GTTCTCATGGTGCGATGGCTACCAATGCTTGGATAGGCGATCGTTATGTTGGTTCAACGGGCAAGTATGTGCCTGGGAAGCAGAAGTAAAGTTATTGGTTGGCGTAGGGAGAACCATATTGATGGATTACCAGAAGATCACCTATAGTGTGGAAGATGGCATTGCCGTTATCGCGATGCAATGCAAAGAAAACCTCAACGCTCTTGATATGCAGATGGGCGCTGAGTTGCTCGATGCGATAACTGCGGCAGAAACTGACGCTGCGGTCAGGATCTTAGTGATCAAGGGGCTTGCGCGCTCGTTCTCTGCGGGCGGTGATGTCGGGATGCTCCATAGCGTCTTCGAATCGGGCGATCCAATGGATATGGCAGCCATGATGGAGAAGAATAGCATCATAGCCGATAAGCTTAAGAAGATGGATAAGCTGGTCATTACCTCGGTTGCTGGTTCAGTGGCAGGGGCCGGGGTGAGCTTGGCTCTTTCTGGCGATTTTATGATCTGCGCTGATAATGCAAAATTCATCCTAGCATTCGTGAATCTTGCGTTGGTGCCCGACATGGGACTTACCTATTTGCTCACGAAGACGATCGGTCCTGCGCGTACGATGGATCTTGCGGTGACGGGCCGTCCGATAGATGCGATCGAGTTCTACGATTGGGGGCTTGCGCATCGCATGGTGCCTGCTGACATCTTGGGTGAAGAGACGATGAAGTTCGCCCGTAAACTAACGCAGGGACCGCTGGTCGCTTATAAGAACATCAAGAAGCAGATCTATACTGCTGAATACGCTGATTATCTCAAGTGGATCACTACTGTCGAGGTGTCAACACAGTGCGAGTGCGCAGCAACGCAGGACTTTCGCGAGGGCGTTTACGCTTTCATCGAGAAACGCCGTGCCGCATTCGAGGGTAAATAGCTATACGCAAAACGAAGGAGTCTCGAGAACTCTTTCACTATCCTGATTGGTTGGCTTACTGCAACGAAGATGCCATCTGCGCAATGGCGTCGTTCGAACGTTGGATCTTCGCTTCGATCCGCTCTTTTTCGTCGCCTGTTGCTGGTGTCGGTTGATAGTTGTTGCTCGAGCTTACTGACGATATCGAGCATGGGATCACGTTGGTATCGTCGATCGTGACGTTGTTGCCTTGTACAGTGAAGGTCTGCTGGACGATCATGCAATCTTTATCGCTTGGGTTCTTGTTCCCGCCGAAGCAGAAGTTCCCTAAACTATAGACGATCGTATGTCCGTTGTAGTTTTCCAGCCCTTGAATAACGTGAGGGTGCGAGCCTACCACTAGCGTTGCTCCTGCATCGATAGCGGCATGACCAAGCTCCATCTGAATCTTATCAGGTACCGTTTCACGCTCGGTCCCCCAGTGCGTGAAAACTACGATGATCTGCGCGCCAGCTTCTTTGGCGGTGTTGATGTTGTTCACCATCTCGTCTTTGATGCCGATGCCTTCAGCCAGTTCGTAGGTGCCGATCAATGCGACCTTCACGCCTTTCACATCGAGATAAGCGATGCGATCGTAGCCGAACGTAGGGATGCCCACCGCCTCGACTGCCTCGATCGTGTCCGTGTAGCTCTGCTCCCCGTAGTCACGTGAGTGATTGTTCGCGAGCGAGGCCGCATCGACGTTGCCCGCTTTCAGGATCTCGGCGTATTCAGCGGGAGCTTTGAAAGCAAAGGTCTTATCGGCGCGCGTAGT
>CABRGJ010000289.1 GCA_902470405.1 uncultured Eggerthella sp. | reverse complement strand
CACGCCATATTCTGCCGCGATCGCATCCGCAAGACTGGTCGAGACGATGGTGGTCACCGCAATAGGATCCGCAGGCATCCTATCCAGCTCACAACGCATACGGCAGATGTAGTCGAGCATGAGCGCACCCGTTTCATTACCAGTGAGCAGCTGATAATCGTCAGCGTCCTTCACCGCGATGCCTACACGATCGGCATCGGGGTCGGTAGCTAACAACAGATCGGGCTTCACCTGCTCGCACAGTGCGATGCCACGCTCGAGTGCTTCACGGATCTCAGGGTTTGGATAAGGGCAGGTTGGGAAGGTGCCATCGGGATAAGCCTGTTCGCCTACGATGAAGACATCACGCACGTTGATGCGCTCGAGGATGCGGTTGACGCACTCGAGACCCGTACCGTTCAAAGGCGTGTAGACCACACGCAAGTCGCCTTCTTCATCCGCTGATTCAAGGCTCTGTTCGTAAACTGCATCAAGATACGCATCCAGAACCTCTTCATTGATATAGGAGACAAGGCCATTTTCGATAGCTGCCTGGAACTCCATTACGGCAACGTCTTCGAACACGTCGACCTTTTCGATGGCTGCCGTGATAGCATCAGCGATCTCATCGGTGATCTGACAACCATCTGGACCGTATACTTTATACCCGTTGTACGCACTCGGATTATGGCTTGCCGTCACGTTGATACCGATCGCACAACCAAGATAGCGCGTCGCAAACGAGAGCGCAGGGGTCGGCTCAAGACGCGAATAGAGATGCGACTTGATGCCATTCGCAGCCAGAACACCTGCAGCAGTCTCGGCAAACAAGCGCGAATTGATGCGCGAATCGAAACAGATCGCCACGGTACCGTTTGGACCGACATGGGTCTTGATGTAATCCGCAATCCCCTGGGTCGCCTTTCCGACCGTATGGATGTTCATACGGTTGGTCCCTACTCCCAGCACGCCACGCAAACCACCTGTGCCAAATGCAAGCTCTTGAAAGAACGCATCTTCGATCGGAGCAGTATCCACCGACGCCTTCATCTCGTCGAGCTGCGCCGCCAAGGTCGGATCCGTAACCTTCTCACACCATCGAGCGAATTCACTCTGGAAATCCATGGCACCTGCCTTTTTCTTCTCGTCTTTCATCTCTTACCTTCGGAAGCAGCGTCGACGAAGGCCTCCGAACAGGTAAAACCGCATTCGATGTTCTAATATCGTCGCGGTATCTCACATCGATAAGAGTATACGACAAGATGCGATGTTCACCATTTGCAAACAGACCATCGCACACCTGACAATTCCTATTGATAATTCCTACTAAAATGGTAGCATTTTACTACGCAAATGACCTCACTTGGCAACAATGGGTATCAAAGCCCTGACAGAAAGCTACTCGCCACACGCGAAACTGCTATAGTGACCATGAGGTTTTTTGACTAACAACACGTACGTTATGAGGAGAGAACGTGCTTGAACTGAAGAATATAGTGTTCGAAGTTCCCGTCGCGGAAGGCTCGAACCAAACGAAACGCATCATCGACGACATCTCGCTTTCGATCGACACCGATAAGTTCGTCGCCATAACCGGTCCGAATGGCGGTGGCAAATCGACGCTTGCCAAACTGATCATGGGTATCGAACAACCCACCTCAGGCCAGATCTTCTTCAAGGGCCAAGATGTCACGCACCTGTCGATCACCGAACGCGCTCGTCTGGGTATCGGCTATGGCTTTCAGCAGCCTGCGCGCTTCAAGGG
>CABRGJ010000288.1 GCA_902470405.1 uncultured Eggerthella sp. | reverse complement strand
CGGTGGTTGCCATGTGGGCAACACGGCCGAGATCGGCTTTGTCAAGATCACCAGCGAGGGCAGCGTAGGAGCAAGCCTTCGTCGTATCGAAGCGGTCACGAGCTACGGTGCGCTCGAGTACGTCAATGGTATCGAAGCAGAACTGCGTACGGCAGCTCAGGTCCTTTCCGTGCCGCCCTCGGATGTAGCAGAGCGCGCAGCGTCAAATCTCGCTTCGTTCAAGGAATTGCAAACCCGCTTCAAGCGTTCTCAGAATGCTGCTGCCGATAATGGCGTGGCGGCTCTCATCGAGCAGGTCGTTGATACGCCTGCGGGCTATCCGGTCGTTGTTGCGCAGGTCGATGTGCGCGATCCGGGCATGATGCGCAACCTTTGGGATGTCGTTCGTTCGCGCATGTCTGCGCCGGGAGCTGCAGTGCTTATCGGCGTTAAGGACGATCGTCCCATCCTGCTGGCAGCAGGCACTGATGAAGCGGTTGCGGCTGGCTTCAATGCGGGTGCCATCATCAAGACCATCGCACCGCTCGTCGCTGGCGGTGGCGGCGGTAAGCCTACCATGGCACAGGCTGGTGGCAAGGATGCTTCGGGTATTCCTGCAGCACTCGATAAAGCACGTAGTGAACTGGGAATCGCGTAGCGAAAGTGCACGCTAGATTGCAATGAGGGTCATGGCGCTCGATATCGGTGAGGTACGTTGCGGCATCGCGATCAGCGATCCTGCGATGCGCGTTGCATCTCCTGTGTGCGTGCTTTCTACTGCTGAAGTGCTAGCCAATGCCGTTTCTTTCAGGCGTGTCATCGAAGATTGGGAGCCTGAGCTCTTGCTTTCGGGATTGCCGCTCACGCTCAGCGGTGAACAGGGGCCTCAAGCCAAGCGCATCCAGGAGCAAGCGCGCATCATTGCCAGATCGTGCGATCTTCCGTTGGAATTCTGCGACGAGCGACTCAGCTCCACCGAAGCGAAGCGCGCGCTGCGCGAACAAGGCATGAATGAGAAGGCCATGCGTGGTAAGGTTGATAGCGTCGCCGCATCGATCTTCCTGCAAGCATGGCTCGATGCCCGTCAATGATCGCGAAATGAAAGGTCCATCGTGTTCAATCGTAAGGTCACGTATTCAAGCAAACCTAACCATGCTGCCCGTGCGGCCCATGCACGTGGAGAGCGTGAATTCAGTAAATACGACACATCGCTCATCAAGCCAAGACGCCCGAAGACGCCACTTTATATCGGCATTGGCGCTGCTGTCTTGATCATCATTGCGCTGGTCTTCACGATGATGAATTGTATGGGTTCCTGCGATAAGAATCCCAATATGCTGCCTGATGGGGAAGAAGTGCGTATCGAGATTCCTGAAGGTTCGACCACGCAGCAGATCGCTACGATCCTCTACGATGCGGGTATCATCGAGAATCAGAAATCTTTCAGCAATGAAGTCTCTAAGCGCGGGTATGGCTCCTCGTTGAAGTCGGGCATCTATACGTTTACCGGTGGCATGTCGCTTGCCGATGTGGTCGAACATTTGAATTCGGGCCCGAACGCGGCAGATAATAGTTATGTCATCCCCGAAGGTTACACCATCGAACGCACGGCGAAAGCAGTGTCTGAAGCTTATGGTGGCTCGATAAGCGAGGCGGACTTCTTGGCGGCTGCGCGCGATGCATCGCGTTTTGAGGACAAGTTCCCGTTCGTGAAGGATGCTTATGATGGTTCGCTCGAAGGCTTCCTCTTCCCGAAGACCTACGAAGT
>CABRGJ010000287.1 GCA_902470405.1 uncultured Eggerthella sp. | reverse complement strand
GTTGAAAGGAACACTGAAGTGGCTGATAAGAATATTTCGGGCTTCGTAAAGCTCCAGATTCCTGCCGGCGGCGCTAACCCGGCACCTCCTGTGGGCCCTGCACTGGGCGCTCAGGGCGTCAACATCATGCAGTTCTGCCAGGCTTTCAATGCGGCGACGCAGGATAAGGCAGGCACGATCATCCCGGTCGAGATCACCGTCTATGAAGATAAGACCTTCGACTTCGTTTGCAAGACCCCTCCGGCTGCGTTCCTCATCAAGGAGAAGCTCGGCCTTAAGAGCGGCTCTGGCATTCCTCAGATCCGTAAGGTTGGCGAGCTCTCTCTCGATCAGCTGCGCGAGATCGCAGAGATCAAGATGCCTGACCTCAACGCGAACACGATCGAGGCTGCGATGGAGATCATTGCGGGTACTGCTCGTTCGATGGGCGTGAACATCGAGGGTCGCGAACCCAAGAAGGAATATGTCATCACTCGTCGTCTCAAGGCTATTCTTGATGGTGAAGGTGGATCGGCTGAATAAGTTGAATGAAGCACATCTTTTTTAGGTGTGCAGGAAGTGGCAGAGATATCTCGCTATGACCACGAAAGGAATTTGATCAATGGGAAAGAAATTTGAAGCAGCACAGGCGCAGGTTACCGAAGATCTGTACGCTCCACTCGAGGCACTCGCTCTCGTAAAGGATATCGCATTCGCTGGTTTCGATGAGACCGTCGAAATGCATGTTCGTCTTGGCATTGACACACGTCAGGCAGATCAGCAGCTCCGTGGCACCGTCAGCCTTCCGAATGGTTCGGGCAAGACTGTTCGCGTTGCAGTCTTTGCTGAAGGTGATGCAGCACGCGCTGCTGAAGAAGCTGGTGCTGATATCGTCGGTTCTGACGACCTCATCGCAGACATCCAGGGTGGCAAGATCGACTTCGACGCAACCGTTGCTACTCCTGAGATGATGGCAAAGGTTGGCCGTCTTGGTCGTATTCTTGGTACGCGTGGCCTTATGCCGAACCCGAAGCTCGGTACTGTTACTCCTGATGTTGCGAAAGCAGTGAAGGAGCTCAAGGGTGGTCGTGTCGAGTATCGTGCAGACCGTTATGGCATCTGTCATGTTGTCATCGGTAAGGTTAGCTTCACTCCCGAACAGCTTGCAGAGAACTACGGTACGGTCTTCGACGAGATCCTTCGTATGAAGCCAGCAGCTGCAAAGGGCAAGTACGTGAAATCCGTTACGGTCACGTCTTCCATGGGCCCAGGCGTTCCCGTTGACGGTACGGTGAACCGTGCCTATACCACGCCTGCTGAATAGCATTCATTACCATAATGACTTCGAAAAGCCTCCATTTATTGGGGGCTTTTTCATTTGCAGGAAAAACGAGAGTATAATAGACAGGTTAGTTATATTGCTATTCTTGGGATAGCTGTCTGAAAGTGCACGACCAGTAGGGAGAAGCGCGTGAGCGAGAAAACCGAGAACATCAAAGAAACCGCCCAGCAGGCCATCGAATCGCCTGAGATCATGCAAACGCTCGTCACGGAGCTCTCTGGCTCTTCGCGGCGCGCTCGCCAGAATGCTGCTGCAGTATTCGCGCAAATTTCAAAGGTCGATTCTGAGTCACTCATCCCGTATCTCGATGAATTCATCGACGCTCTTAAAAAGCCCGAAGCGCAGACGCGCTGGGAAAGCCTTGAGGTTTTGACCGCGCTCGTGCCGCTCGCTTCGAAGAGTTGTGACAAGGCGCTGCCTGATGCGGAAACGGCGCT
>CABRGJ010000286.1 GCA_902470405.1 uncultured Eggerthella sp. | reverse complement strand
TGTGGTGTCTTTGAATATAGAGTCGAGCAGCTTCTCGAAAGCGGTATTCAACGTGTCGAGTGTTTCTGCGATCTCCTGTTTCGATGCTTGGATATTCTCACTCTGGATAGATTGCTTGTCGAGCTCTTCATATGCATCGAGCAATTTGACAGTAACAGGCAAGTAATAGTTCATGAGCTGTTCGAGATCGGGAATCACTTCTGGATGCTCTTGAGCGCGCTCGAAGATGTTCTGTAAGATCAGCTCGGTTTGCTCGAGCTTTTGAGATACGATCGGATCAGGGATCTCTTCATTGCTCGTGCGGATCTTAGTAAGATATGCCTGGCCACGTTGAAGCATCGCGATAGCTTCAGAAGTGAGTGGAGTCGCATTTTCATCGGGGCCAACCGTGCGAATGAGCTGTTCTTGGTGTTCACGTTCGGTACGTGCTTGCACAGATTGCTGGTATTGCTGATAGGCGCCATCGGTCACCATGAGCGTAGTCGTCTGATCGTCGAGATGTCCTTCGCGAAACATCCCTTTGCCGATCATCTTGCGAAGATCCTTCACCACCTGTGCATCGGATTCACCTGTCTGCGCCATCAGCTCCTTGATCGTGCAGTGCGTGCGCGATCCGAGGATGTGGCGATAGGCGCGGAATCGATTCGCGAAACCTGTACGTTTAACGCCGCAAACGCATAATACGATGCTCGCAGCGCAGAGAACAGCAAGTCCGATCGCGCCTGCGCTGAATCCTGGAGCGAAGGTTGCTGCTCCGATAAGGGCAAGAAGGGTCATGATGCCAAAAGACGCTGCCAATATGCCACCGCCGATCGCCATCGTATATCCAGAAGCTCTCAGCCCGCTCGTCGGTGCATAGCGATTCTGGATCGCGAGCATCTCTTGGCGCTGCTTGTTCATCTGCTCGAAGTATTCGTTTTGTCGCTCGATGTGTTCCGATTTGCTCGCAGCGGCTTTCTTCTGCGCCTGTTCGATCCCTGCGCTGATGCTTGCCGTAGCGGTATTGATCGACTGTTCGACGATGGTCTTCATCGAAGAGAAGTCTTGCGTACTGATAGCGTCTTGAATGGCATCCTTGATCTGATCGCCAATATTCTTTCCCATCTTCGGTCCTCGTGAAGCTCGGAGTCCTTTCCTTCATTATAAAGGTGTCGCGTCATCTGGGCTCCAATTTGGGGATATACGCAAAAAAGCCCACGAAAATCGTGGGCTTTTGGGTCTTGGGCCAAGGCTTCGCATCGGAATGCTTTCAAGAGTTCCCTTATGAGCTGTACGAATACTCAGTTCTTGAAGCTAAACTCGAAGAATGCCAACAATCTTGAAAAGAAAGTTGGTTCTGGCCATCGAGCCCTCAGCAAGAACCTTGGCAAAGAGTGCACGCCGACCTCGCAATAACCCCTTTGGGAAGCAGGCGAACACCCCAAAACCAGCGCTAACTAGCTACGATCGAGTGGACACAGGGATCGGAGTCGTCACGCCGATCGCTTGAGGTACCAAAAGAACGCTTCCCGATATCCCATAAACTCTTGTCGTTGGCCGCGGTTCTCTTCCTATGTGAAGAGCGATATATAGCCTAGAAGATATCGAACAACGATGTCTTGAAAGCGATCGATATGGTGTCCATCTTTATCGTGTTTCTAGAATACCAATTCAGAGTGAAGTACGCTAGGGTCAACTCTTTTTAATTAGGTATTGACCTGGTGTTAATCTTCTGCGTAGTACATTTATCGATTCGAATCGCCGAAGCGAGCCTTTTTCATTAGA
>CABRGJ010000285.1 GCA_902470405.1 uncultured Eggerthella sp. | reverse complement strand
GCGGAATTCGGAAGCCACCTCGACCTCTGTGGGGATGCGCGCCCAGGTTTCGATGAGGTTCTTTGCGATGAGACCTGCGTGATAGCTGGTTCCGCATCCGATGATATAAACACGGTCAACATAATTGAGCTCTTGGCGCGTGAGAGAAAGCTCGTCGATCACGATCTCCTGATCGGAAAGACGGCCCGCCAGCGTATCGCGCACAACACGCGGTTGTTCGTGGATCTCCTTCAGCATGAAGTCGGGATAACCACCGCGTTCTGCCACATCGACATCCCAATCGATATGGGTCACTTCAGGATCGATGGTCTTACCGAAGCGATCATAATAGAGGATGCCTTCAGGCGTCGCGACCGCAAATTGATTGTCTTCAAGAATGACCACATCGCGCGTCGCCTGTACGAGCGCCACAATATCGGATGCAACGTAGGATCCTGTATCATCCTTACCGATGACGATCGGAGAATCCTTGCGCGTTATGACCAATTTACCTGGTTCATCGGCGCACATGACCGCAATGCCATAAGCACCAACAAGCTGCGAGGAGGCCTGCTGCACCGCTTCGAGCAGATCTCCACGATACAGATCTTCGACCAGGTGTGCAACAACTTCGGTGTCAGTATCGGATGAAAAAACGTGGCCTTTTAAAATAAGATCCTCACGCAATTCGTTGAAATTCTCGATGATCCCGTTATGGACGACGGCAATAGTATCCGAACAGCTGGTATGTGGGTGCGCATTGCGCTCGCTCGGCGCACCATGCGTCGCCCAGCGTGTATGGCCGATGCCGCAGGTGCCCCTGCAATCAGAATCACCCAGAGCGGCCACTAATTCAGCGACTTTGCCCTGCCTACGGATGACCTCGATCTCTGATCCATCATACACTGCGATGCCTGCTGAATCGTAACCACGGTATTCAAGATGCTGCAAGCCATCGATAAGGATGCCTTTTGCCTGCTGCGATCCCGTATAACCAACAATCCCACACATACAGGAAACTCCTTTAGTTCGAATAACCGCCTTATTCTACAATACCCGCACGCAGCTTTTCCACTGTGTACAGGCCGTACGGCGCTTCTCGATGAATAAAACAAAAGGAAGCCGCCACACGGACAGCTTCCTTCTTCTTGATGGATTCAAACGCGCGACGAACGCTATGCTTCACGCGGCGTGATGGTGATCTTCGCATTATCCAAGACCCAATCGCCTGCCTTCATGCGGCTCGCTGCTTCCTTGAGCAAGAATGCGCGGCCAGATGCCTGCATCTGATCGAAGATCTCTTCTTCCTGACCAGGCGCCATAGCAGTGAGCGTGCGCTTCAGATCCTCCACCGTTACTTCCAAGCCTTCATGGCGGAAGATCGCATCGAGTACGAAACCCTGGATCAGCTGAGCTTGCGCCTGATTCGCGAGCGATGCGCGGATCTGCTTCTCATCGGTCTTCTGCTCGAGCATGAAATCCATGAGCGTACGACCCTGCTGCGCGAGCTCCATCTTGAAGCCCTCCAGCATATCGGTGGTCATCGCGTCGATCATCTTCGGGGCGATCTGACCGTCGAAACGCTTAGCGTATTCAGCCATGACAGCATTGGTCTTAGCGGAATCGAGCTGCTCTTCCTTCACCTTTTCGGATGTGGCGCGGAACTGTTCGCGCAACTGCTCGACGTTCTCTACACCCATGCCCTTCAGGTTAGTGGTGACCCATTCGTCAGTAACTTCAGGAATGATGGTCTCTTCCTCGCCCGTTTCAGGGTCGACGATCTTTGTTTCGACATA
>CABRGJ010000284.1 GCA_902470405.1 uncultured Eggerthella sp. | reverse complement strand
GGCCCGCCGTGAAGACCGTTCCATCATGAACGTACCGTTCATCACGGGCGACCCGAAGCTCGATGAACTCTTCGTTGCAGAAGCTAAGAAACACGGTATTGAGAGCATCAAGGGCCATCGCAGCGTAGGCGGTATGCGCGCGAGCATCTACAACGCTATGCCCAAAGCGGGCGTCGAAGCACTGGTTGCTTTCATGAAAGAATTCGAGCTGGAGCATAAATAAGCCCTCGAACCCCTCATACGCCACAACGCCGTTGCACGATCTTGCGCAACGGCGTTTTTATTGGAGCTAGAGCTTCTTGCTCCTGCGATAAACGTCGATCGCGATCCAAAGAGACAGGATGATCGCAACCACGAACTCGATGAAGGCCAAGATGGGCATGCCGAATATATGGGCCTCGTCGATCGCGAAGGTGAGCAGCGCTGCACTGATGAGCAGGCCCGCCACGATAAGGCCGATGGTCATGCGATTCAAGATGCGCGAGATCTTCATCATGGGCTCAGCTGATCCCAGCATCTCCATATTCACCTTCAACTGACCGCGCGAGAGCAGCTGCATCGTATCACCTGAGTATTCTGCTGCGCGAAGCGCTCCCCTGCTGGCGCCATTCAATGCGACCACCAGATCCTTCACAACGTCCTTAAGATCGTCCGAACTCTCTTTCGTGCGCACGATATGCTTGTTGATGATGTCGACCATATTGAAAGAACCAACGTACTCGAGCAACGTTCCTTCCATGGTCACCAACCCGCGCGAGACCATGGTAACCGATGATGGCAGCGTCACTTTCGTCTGACGCGTCACGTTCAGGATGTCATTCAAGAACTGACCTATATCGATGTTCTCGACCTCGACCGAGCCATATCGCTCGAGAATGACATCAAGCTCCGCCAAAAGGTGCGGCTGATCGATGGCGGTCAGGTCGCGCGCCACCGAAAAGGACATGAGCGCTTCCATCAACTTGCTCGAACTGCGCATCCCCACTGCTTCGACCGCATTCTCAAATCCGATGCGATCGCGTGTGCTCAAACGCCCCATCAGGCCAAGATCGAGATAGACGATCTGACCCTCATCGATGACGATATTGCCCGGATGAGGATCGGCGTGAAAATACCCGTCTTCCAAGATCTGCTTGGCATAGTTCTCGAGCATCTTATCGCCGATCTCTTCGAGAACATATCCATGATCGAGCAGCGTTTTGGTATCGCGGATCGAGATGCCGTCGATGTATTCCATCACCAGCACTTCCTCGCGGCAATACTCCATGTAGGGCTTCGGCGCACGCACGTAGACCACATCGGCGTTCTTCTCGTTGAATTCGACTAGGTTGCGCGCTTCGTTCAAGAAATCGGTCTCTTCGAGAAAGGTGACCCAGAGCTCTTCGACCACTTCGCGCAAGTCGACCATCTGGGCATCCTTCATATAATGGGAAAGGCGCTTCGCAACACTGCGCATGACATCGATATCCTGTGCCATGGTGCTACGCACGCCTGGGCGCTGGACCTTGATGGCGACCGTCTCGCCATTGGCAAGATAAGCTTTGTGCACCTGTGCCAGCGAGGCACTACCCAGAGGCAGTGGATCGATGACAGGGAATATCTTCTCTCGATCGGCGCCATAGATCGCATCGAGCGCGATGAGCACCGTCTCGAATGACATCGGCTCGCATTCTTGCTGAAGCTGCGAGAGCGCCTTGCAGTAGGCTTGCGGCAAGATCTCCGAGCGCGTAGAGAGCGTCTGTCCTACCTTGATGAAACTAGGACCCAGATCCTCGAAGA
>CABRGJ010000283.1 GCA_902470405.1 uncultured Eggerthella sp. | reverse complement strand
AGAAGCGACCCCTCGTCATTCAAAGGGCGAACATCCATGCGGAATCCATGTGGTAGCGCGCGCTTCGCTCGTGGGAAAGACCGGTGTCGAGATGGAAGCGCTCACCGCAGCATCCATCGCGTGCCTTACCATCTACGATATGTGCAAAGCGATCGATCGCGGTATGGAAATCGGCGACATACGTCTCGTACGTAAAGAGGGCGGAAAGAGCGGTACCTGGACGCGCAAGGACGCTTAGTGCCCACCACCCGCCATCATCTTGCACGCGTGCTCAAGAACGCCCGATACTGCCTCCCAATTCTCACGAACCGCTTTTTCGCTTCCGGGGAAGTTGATGACGAGCGCATTGCCTCGCTGCATGCACAGCGCGCGTGAGAGCATCGCGCGATCCGTGAATTGCATGCTGTAAGCGCGCATTCCCTCCGCAATGCCTGGAACCATGCGTTCACAGACATCTTGAGTCGCCTCAGGCGTAACATCGCGCGGCGAAAGCCCCGTGCCTCCGCAGGTGATGACGATGTCCGCGCCCGAGCGATCGCATGCCTCTTCGATCGCTTGAGCAATGGCTTTACGCTCATCACGCACGATCGTGCGCGAAACCGATTGCCTGCCGTATCATCTTCAAGCGTGCGCGTATCCGAACAAACAATAACTGCGAATCTCATGCGATCACGGTCCCTTCTTCAACATCGAGCAACATGCAATCGACCTCGGTGCCCGCAAGAACGCGACCACCTTCGGGCACTCCTTCAGGCAAGATGGCTAAACAAGTGCCACGCTGCAACGTACTGAACAACCCTGAATTCTGGTTCTTCGCAGGAATGGCGAGCAGATGACCATCGCCATCTTCCTCGAGATGCGCACGCAAGAGCAGGCAGCGCGCATCCTTCTTCTTGCGATCGCTCGCAAGGATCGCCTTCACCTTCGGACGCTCAAAGGTACTGAACCCTTGCATCTTGCGCAATACCGGGCGGGCAAACAACTCGAAGCCGCAATATGCGGCCGCAGGATTACCTGAAAGGCCAAGCACCGGAACGCCCTCTACAAGGCCAAATGCTTGAGCCTTGCCTGGGCGCATGTTCACGAGCGTCATCTTCAGATCGCCCAGCTGCTCGATCACGTCCTTGATGAAATCGTAGTCGCCATTCGAGGCCCCGCCCGATGTGACGACAAGATCGTGATCCTGCAACCCCAACACGACCGCATCACGGATCGCAACGAAATCGTCTTTGACGATCGGATAGATGGTAGGCACACCGCCTGCTTCCTTGACGCAGGCAGCTAATGCATAAGCGTTACCATCACGGATCTGGCCGGAGCCTGGTTTCACATCAGGCTCGACCAATTCGCTACCGATCGAGATGATCACCACTTTTGGTCGACGATAAACAGGCACTTCCGTGATGCCACAACTGGCAAGGAAGCCAACACCTGCTGCACGAATGACCTCGCCTGCGCAGATCGCCACTTCCCCACATGCGATCTCTTCACCCGCTTCGCGCACGTTGCTTCGTTCTTTGGTCGGCTCGATAAATGCGACCCGCGAGCCTTCACGCCCATCACCGCCGCAATAATCCACGAGCTCGTATTTCACCACCGAATCAGCACACGCAGGAAGCGGTGCGCCTGTCATGATGCGCACGCACTCATCCGCTGCAATATCGCCTTCATACGTGCTTCCTGCAGGCACTTCCGCAATCACCTTCAGCACGATCGGCTCTTCTTTCGAAGCCGCTGCGATCTGATCTGCCTTGAGCGCGAAGCCGTCCATGGCTGCATGTGCAAATGGCGTGAT
>CABRGJ010000282.1 GCA_902470405.1 uncultured Eggerthella sp. | reverse complement strand
GGGCAACATCATCGGCGGTGCGATCTTCGTCGGTCTTGCCTACTGGTTTATTTATCGCAAAAAGCAAAGCTAATGACGTTCGATCGATTCATGCGTTATAACGCCTCATGATCGACCATTTGAAATGCGGCTTCTCAGCCGCATTTTCTTTTGTCTTGATTCTTCATATTCCCGCTTGACAGCAGCGTTCTTCTTGATAACATATGAACAGATGCTCATATGTAAGGATGTATTATGACAGAAGACAAACACACTGCAGAGAATCTTATGAGCGTGGTAGGCGAAGGTGAAACGCTGCCTGACGAAGAACTGCTCTACGATCTGGCGGATCTGTTCAAGACCTTCGGTGATACCACGCGCATCAAGATCCTCTACGCCCTTATGAATGGCGATCTCTACGTGAACGACATCGCAGAGATCGTGGGTGTTTCTCAAAGTGCAGTATCCCACCAACTTCGTGTGCTCAAACAAGCCCGCCTGGTGAAATTCACGCGCGATGGCAAGAACGTCACCTATTCCTTGGCAGATGACCATGTCTACGCCATGCTTTCACAGGGCCTCACCCATATCTGCGAATAGACACACACGATCACGAGCAGCCTCAGGCTCCTATACAAAAGAAGGCCCGCCAAACGATGTGCATGATGCACATCGACACAAGAAAGGACTCCCCCATGAAGAAATCATATAAGCTCGATAATCTCGGTTGCGCGAATTGCGCTGCGCGCATGGAAGATGATATCAATAAGATCGATGGCGTCGATAAAGCCCAAGTTGTCTTTATGACCTCAAAGCTCAAGATCGAGACCTCAAGCAACGATATCGAGACGATCTTGAATGAAGCTCAGCGCATCATCACGTCTTACGAAGAGGATTGCGTCATCCTTGGACGCTAATTGCACCCCCCCCTTTTTTTTCATCTTCTTCCTTCCGCCGCTGATCCTTTTTGCAAGATCGCGCGTAAGCAGCCACGCCCATTACCTTCATCCGAATGCACAGTAAGGACCACCCACTATGACCAAACGAAGAAAAGAGATACTCCGCGTTGCGATCGGTGCAGTTCTCTTCGCTGCGGCATTCATCGCTCAATCGTTCTTTAGCCAGACATTCAGCAGCCTTCAAGCATCGCTTCCTTATCCGATTGCAACGCTCGTCCTTTTCCTCATCCCCTACCTTGTATTGGGTGCTCCCGTGCTCGCAAAAGCTGGGCGCAACATTCGTGCTGGCCACATCTTTGACGAGAACTTCCTCATGTGTGTCGCCACTATCGGTGCACTCTGCCTAGCAGAATTCCCTGAAGCTGTCGCTGTAATGCTGTTCTACCAAATAGGTGACTTGTTCGAAGACTATGCAGTCGATAAATCACGTGACTCGATCGCCGAGATGATGGATATCTGCCCCGAACAAGCCTATATCGAACGTAACGGCGAGATCGAAGCCGTTGATCCCGACGAGGTCGCGATCGGCACTACCATCATCGTGCGCCCTGGTGAGCGCGTTCCGCTTGACGGTATCATCGTAAAAGGCGAGACTGAACTCGACACCGCAGCACTCACGGGCGAATCACTGCCGCGCAATGTATTCACTGGTGACCCCATTGCAAGCGGTTCGATCAACCTCTCCAGCACCATCTATATCAAGACCACAAAGGAGTTTGAAGACTCAACGGTCAGCCGCATCCTTGAACTCGTAGAAGATGCCGCCTCCGAAAAAGCGCCGATGGAGAACTTCATCACGCGTTTTGCGCGCTACTACACCCCTATCGTATGCCTGCTTCCGCTCCTGATCACTATCATTCCGCCCTTCTTCACGAACTT
>CABRGJ010000281.1 GCA_902470405.1 uncultured Eggerthella sp. | reverse complement strand
TAGTAAACAGGATTCGTGGCATCTTGTTTCTTCGCGAGGTCGATATCGAAATCGATCGGCTGATCGGACGATCGAGAGAGCATGAGATAGCGCGTTGCGTCAACGCCTACTTCGTCGATCAGTTCGCGGAACGTGATCATCTCACCTGTGCGCTTTGACATGCGTACTGCCTTACCATCGCGATAGAGATTCACGAGTTGGCCCAATACGACCTCAAGATCATTCGGATAGCCCCATGCTGCCATCATTGCCTTACAGCGCGGGATGTATCCATGATGATCGGCTCCCCAGATGTCAAGCAGCAGATCGTAGCCGCGTTGTTTCTTGTTGTAGTGATAAGCGACATCGCTCATGAAATAGGTAAGCTCGCCATTCTGCTTGATAAGCACGCGGTCCTTTTCATCACCGAATTCAGTGGATTTGAAATAGGTCGCTCCCTCGTCTTCATAGATGAAGCCACGCTCTTTCATCGCATCGAAGGCGTGTTGTACCTTGTTCTTCCCATCGTCACCAGGAATGAAGAGCGAATGCTCCGAAAAATACGTGTCGAATTGGTTTCCGAAGAGAGCAAGCGTATCGCGCACGGAATCCATCATCGCAGCATAACCACGCTCACGGAATGCCCGTCTGCGCTCGTCAGGATCGACATCGCGCCATGCATCTCCATCTGCATCAACGATCTGCTGGGCGAGCTCGATCATATATGCGCCACCATAGGATTGTTCAGGAAGCTCGATCTTCTCGCCAAGCAACTGCAAGTAGCGTACGACAAGCGAATCGGCAAAGACGTTCATCTGGTTGCCCTGGTCATTCACATAGAATTCTTCATCGACACTGTAACCCGCATGGCGCATAACGCGCGCCATCGAATCGCCCAATGCTGCCCAACGACCATGGCCGACATGCATTGGCCCGGTAGGATTAGCTGAAACATACTCAAGATTCACTTTACAGGGTGCATCGAGTTCAGATTTACCGTACTCGGTCCCTTTTGTACGCACTTCACGCACAACTTCCTGGAAAGAAGCGGGATTCAGCGTGAAATTGATGAAACCAGGGCCGGCGATATCGGTCGTAGCAACAAGCGCGTTCTCGGGAAGATGATCGATGATGATCTGTGCGATCTGACGCGGATTCATGTGCGCTTCTTTTGCAAGGCGCATCGCAACGGTGCACGCCCAATCACCATGAGCTTCTTCTCGAGGACACTCGAGCGCAGGTGCAGGGATCGTTTCGAGTGCGAGACTTCCGTCCTCGATTGCGCTCGAAAGCGCGTCGGTAACGATGAGACCGAGGGATTCACGTACGGTCATACGACAGTTCCTTCCTTACTTCGAATGGTACTGGTGGTCTAGCCGAGCGTTGCGAGCACGATCGCTTTGATCGAATGCATGCGATTCTCTGCCTCGTCAAAGACACGCGAGCGGCTCGACTCGAAGACTTCGTCGGTCACTTCCATCTCAATGAGGCCGAAGCGCTGTTCGATATCCTTTGCAACCGCGGTATCGGTGTCGTGAAAGGCTGGCAGACAATGCATGAAGATCACATTGCTGGCCGCCATATCCATGACCTTTGCGTTCACCTGATAGGGCGAGAGCAATTTGATGCGCTCTTCCCATAGGCTTGCCGGCTCGCCCATCGATACCCAAATATCGGTATAGATGATATTGGCACCTGTGCAGCCTTCCTCGACATCCGAAGTCAAACGAATCTCGCAGTTGTTCTCCGCTGCGATGGTGCGACAGGTCTGAACGAGGCGCTCATCAGGCATACAAGCTTCTGGGCCGCACGCGGTGAAGTTTATGCCCACTTTAGAACATGCGACC
>CABRGJ010000280.1 GCA_902470405.1 uncultured Eggerthella sp. | reverse complement strand
GGCGACGGCGAGCGGGCCGAGCTGAGAGGGGGACTTGCCATTGATGAGCACCCATTCATCCGCTGGCCACGACTTGCCCTGTGCGCTTTGCGAGCTCCCATCGTATTCGAACCACCATTTGCCTTTAGATTTCTTCCACGTACCCGTACCTATTACTGGATACTCGACCGAAGAAGCGATCTTGAAGGTTCGCGTGAACGAACCAGCGAAATCGTTGAGACCATAAACTGTCATGGTAGCGGTGCCAGGATTGACATTGCTCTCGTATGAAACGGCGTAGTCAACACCATTGGTAAGAGGCACCCCATTGAGCGAGAGCACGAGATCGTGATATTGCGGCTGCCCATTAGCGCTCACGGTGTCCCTGAAGCCTGATACCGAGAGATAAGGCGAAGTAAGATCCTTAGTTGTCACTTGATAATAACTACTCTTATTGTTCTCGCCGCTCGCGACATACTGAATGATGACGCCCTTGCCGCCATATCTTTGCTTCATCAAGTAATAAGCGATATTCTCGCCCATGATCAAGTAAGCATCCGCCGTTTCGTACTGAGGTGTGGGCACGGTGAAATACATCGCACCGCCATTCACCTGGCTATCGATGTTGTTGCGAATGTCGCGCGCGAAAGCAGCAATGGCTCCTTCATCGCGAACGTAATAATTGAGGTCTCCATTCGTCGCTGCATAATGAGAGAGAGGCGTATAGCCCGATCTGATCCTCGATATCTGCTTATCAGTAAGACCGAAGTATAGGTGATCGAGCCCCGGTTCACGACAGGTGGCATCTGCAGCCACATCCACATGAGCCCAATTCGAGCCGTCCAACTGAACGAGCGTCCATACTCTGCCATTTGCCTCAGCGCGTCCTGGAACCATATACATGTTCGACAGAACGAGCGCATATGCCTCATGGAAACTCTCGCTAGTACCCGATCCGTAACACAACACGCCAGATGCTCCGCTACGCAGGCCGGTCTTATCTTCAGCCTGACAAAGAGCAACCAGTGCATCATGCGCCTTGAGCGCCCTTCCGTACGGATCAGAAGCTTGGCTCATCGCATTGCTCGCGATCTGCTGGGCTTTCTCGGAAACACTCTGTGCACCATTGATCGTGAACTTCCACGTTGCACGACCCTGTTGGCCAGTTGCAGGATCCTGCGCGAATACGGTCAGATAATAAGTGCCGCGCGCCTCAAAACGATATTGGAAGCTCGCACCATCCTTCACGCAATAGCCGGGAATGTACCTCATACCATTTGAAAGGTCGATCTCGGGATAACGCGCTGTGGTGCCTTGCAAGGAGAGATCGACATCGAGCTGCTCGATGGTATAGTTCACATTCGCGCCATTCGTGGTACCAAACGTGAACTTGATAAGATGCCCCGTGGTCATACCAGAGCCATCTGCCGTAATGGTGAGACCGAAATCTCCGCCACTGCCTTCGAGCGTGAACTCAGGGCCGGACTGAGCAACCAAAGATGTTGCTGCTGTCTCATCAGGCGACAGCACAGGCTCGCTCTGCTCGGACGGGTCTACGCCATCCTGATCGCTAGCGAACGTAGAGGCAGCCCCGTCGACTTCTTCGACCACACCCTCTTCAGAGGACTCGATAGCATTATCTGACGAAGCAGCATCCTCGCTCTCTTGATCATCGTCTATGGCAGCGACGATCGTGCTATCACTGTCTTCGACAGGAACGGTCGCTTCACGATGGTTCGCTGTAGCCGCATCTTGCACACCTGCAGTCGCGAAAGCAAGCCCCGGTGAAAGCGTCAGGACAAATGCAAGCGCAACCGCGATCGCTGCCTTCAAAAACGACGTATGCTG
>CABRGJ010000279.1 GCA_902470405.1 uncultured Eggerthella sp. | reverse complement strand
CTTTCGCAAGCATCTTAAGACCGCGCGAAATCTCAGCCACTTCTTGAGTACGATTATTCGGATGCGGAATGACTGGATTCATAAGCTGTAAGTAGTCCACGATGATGAGGCCGCGATTCACATCGCGCATGATGCGACGCGCTTTCGTGCGCAACTCCACGATCGAAAGACCAGGTGCATCGTCTATATAAAGATCGATATTGCTCAAACGCTCCGAGGCATCGAAGAGCGGTGCCCATGCATTATCGTCGATGCGGCCGTTCGTAAGCGTGGTGAGTCCGATACCTGCCTCTGAAGAGAGCAGGCGCTTCGAGATCTCGATCGACGACATTTCCAGGCTAAAGAATGCAACCGTCGAATCCATCTTCGCCGCATTTACCGCAAGATTCATCGCAAAAGACGATTTGCCGACACCGGGACGGGCTGCCAAGATGAGCAGCTGGCCGCCACGCAAACCGTTGAATAGGGCATCGACGTCTTTGAAACCTGTTGGCACCCCTTGCAAGATACCACCGCGACTTGCTATCTCATTGAGCTCTTCGGTCGCTTCAAGAATGAGCTCTTTGATGCTCTTGAATGAAGCATTGACCTCTTTTTCAGTCACATTGAATAGTGAAGCCTCTGCCTGCGAGATAAGTTCTTTGCCATCAGCCGGCGAATCGTAGGCGAGCGAAGCGATGTTCGCAGAAGCGAGCAACAGCTGACGACGCATCGAATCACGGTGGACGATGCTGCTGTGGTGCTGCCAACTAGTGAGCGCGAAAGTATTATTCGCGAGGTCGAGCAGATATGGACGCCCTCCTATCGCTTCAAGCTGTGAGGCAGCTTCAAGATTGTCTGCAACCGAAATGACATCGATCGGGATCGAACGCGCATTCATGTCACGCATGGTCTCGAAGATGATACGATGCGCGGGGCGGAAGAAATCTTCAGGTTTGAGACGAAGAGATATCTCTTCGAACACGCCCGTCGAGAGCAAGCATGCTGCCAACACGGTCTGTTCTGCCTCGATGTTCTGAGGTAGTGTCTTGTTCTTCTGATTAACTGGCGATTGCGCCAGTTGGTCAATTGAAGTAGTGGCAGGCATGGCGTTCCTTCGATTCGCTCGTCTTCATCTTGTGTGCTGCTGCGAGTCTGTTGTGCGATAAAAAAACTTCCCGATGCCTCACGGCGTCGGGAAGTCTAGTTTAGCAGGCAATCGCACGCAAAAGCACTGCGTGCAAAAATAAAGCTTTATTCAGCGTCCGCCTCGACCTCTACTGCTGCTTCAGCAGGGGTATCCTCAGCGACAGCATCGGAGGTGGAGAAATCGTCCTCAGCAACAGCTTCTGCTTCTGCAGTACCTTCAGCAACTGCAAAGGTCTCTGCATTGCCAACCAGGATGGTGAGATTGGACTTGATGTCGCGGTAGATCGAAACGACCACTTCATGAGTACCCGCATTCTTGATGGGATTCTTCAGGTCGATACGACGACGATCGATCTCGATACCTTCTGCAGCCATGAGCGCATCGGCGATCATAGCGGCAGTGACGGAACCGAACAGAACGCCTTCTTCACCCACGCGAGCCTCGACCTTAACGGTGAGCTCGTCGAGTGCAGCCTTGAGCTTCTCTGCTTCTTCGATACGCGTAGCTTCACGAGAAGCGATGTTGTGCTTGCGCTGCTCGAGCTGCTTCAAGTTGCCCTTGGTCGCAGGAACTGCGATCTTCTGCGGGAACAAATAGTTGTTGGCGTGACCGTCGGCAACTTCAACGATGTCGCCTTCTCCGCCCTTGCCTTTGAGTTCAGTTAAAAGGATAACCTTCATGCGAGCCCCCACTTAACGATC
>CABRGJ010000278.1 GCA_902470405.1 uncultured Eggerthella sp. | reverse complement strand
GTGGAACGATCTCAGAGAACGAGACGATCTCTTCCTCGATCTGGGATGGAAAGACATTCACGCCACGCAAGATCATCATGTCGTCGGTGCGACCGGTGATACGATCCATACGACGAAACGTGCGGCCGCATTCGCACTGACCCGTGATGATACGTGAGATATCGCGCGTACGATAACGGATAAGCGGCGAGCACTGCTTTGACAGCGTCGTGAAGACGACCTCGCCCCATTCGCCATCAGGCACGGGCTCAAGCGTTTGAGGATCGACGATCTCGATGATGAAGTGGTCTTCGCAGACATGCAGACCGTTCTGTTGCTCGCATTCACAGGCAACACCAGGCCCCATAACCTCGGAAAGGCCGTAAATATCAAAGACCTGGATACCGAGCTTGTCTTGGATCTCAGCACGCATCGATTCGGAGCAAGGCTCTGCGCCAAGAATACCAGCATGGATCTTGAATTCGCGCGGGTCGTAGCCTTCATCGTAGGCAACCTCTGCGATATTGAGCGCATAGGACGGGGTGCAGGCCAACACATCGACACCAAAATCGTGCATCAAACGAACTTGACGCTTGGTATTCCCGCTCGACATCGGAAGCACCGTAAGACCACCACGCTCGCCACCCTGGTGAGCACCAAGACCACCGGTGAACAAACCATATCCATAAGCGACCTGGAGCACAGAATCAGGGCCGCAATCTGCTGCGTACAAGAAACGTGCGAAACAATCGCCCCACACCTCGAGATCCTTCTCGGTATAGCCAACTACGGTTGCTGTACCCGTCGTTCCTGAAGAACAGTGAATGCGTGCAACCTCGCTTTGCGGCACCGCAAACATCTTGAATGGATATGCAGCACGCAGGTCCTGCTTCGTCGTAAACGGGAGCTTCTGTAGATCATCGAGGCTCTTGATATCAGCAGGGCTGACCCCAGCCTCATCAAATGCCTCTTTGTAGAATGGAATGCGGTCATAAACATAACCGGCAAGCTTCTGAAGACGTTCGAGCTGGAGCGCTTCGAGCTCCTTGTGCGGCATCGTCTCTAATTCCGGCTGGTAATACACGTGCTGATCCTTTCGCTATTCGCTCGTAGAGGGTTGAGCAGACCCCTGAACCACAACCTTGTTCTTTGGGTGGTAGCTGGAGTGGAATTCCTTCTCTTGGATTATATTTCCATTTCGATCTTTAACCGTACGAACGATCGTGATAGAACGGCCATCGGCGCCAGAAGACTCAACGAATTCTTCACCAACAGGATAGTCGGAATCTTGACGAACGATCGTGCGGTATGGCTCGCCTTCTTGCCACTCGCCGTATCGTGTCGTCACTTCATACCCAGGATCCACTCCGTACAGTGTAGCCGTTACCGAAGAATTCGTGTACGACATCACCAGCAAAACATCCGATTCCGTATCGTTTCGCCATATAAGGTCCATATCAGGATACGCGATCGCAGCATCACGGCCTTCAGGGTAGCTGGCAATATAGAGCGAATGATTATAGCGACGTTCGATCGGATAACCCGCATCATAGACTGCGTTGAAGACCGTAGTGGCAACCTGACAGATCCCGCCGCCGATCGCATCAGAATATTCACCAACTATGATGGCGCCCGCATCTTGGTATCCCTTGTCAGGGGTCGTCTCGCCAGAAAGAGCAAGAAACGACCAGGTCTCTCCTGCTTTGCAGATCGAATCGTCGAGCGCATCGGCCGCTACGTGGATGTTGTTGTTGCGCGCCTCCGCCCCTGAAGCATATTGCGTGGTAAACGAACTGATCTTCACAACAAGGCCGTAATCGCACGCCTCTTCAAAGCTCATCGTATCAGGAACCTC
>CABRGJ010000277.1 GCA_902470405.1 uncultured Eggerthella sp. | reverse complement strand
AGTCGTCGTAACGGCAGCCATGACTGATGGTACGGGTCTCGCTGATTTTGCGGAAAGCTACCCAGATCGCTTCTTCGATGTGGGCATCGCTGAAGAGCATGCGGTGGCTATGGCGAGTGGTCTTGCATTCGGCGGGAAGAAGCCCATTGTTGCACTCTATTCGACGTTCATGCAGCGTGCGATCGATCAACTCATCATCAATGCTGCGCTTCCTCGCGCAAACGTCGTCTTTGCGATCGACCGAGCTGGTCTCGTAGGGGATGATGGGCCAACACATCACGGTGTGTTCGACCTGGTCTATGCGCGCATGATTCCGAACATGACCATTTTGGCGCCTTCAGACGAAGCTGAGGTCGCTTCTGCGTTGCATACGGCGCTTTTGTTAGATGGTCCGGTCGTTATGCGCTACCCGCGTGGCGAGGCTCTCGGCACTCCTATTCCCGACACCCCTGAAGTGTTCGAGATCGGTGTTTCTAGAGAAGCGAAGGCTGGATCTGATGTTGCTATCCTTGCGTTTGGACGCATGGTGACTCACGCTCTTCATGCTGCAGACCTTCTTGATCGTGACGGTATTTCGGCGCGTGTCGTCGATATGCGCTGGGTGAAACCGATTGATAAGGAGGCTATCAAGCGAGCCGCCCAGACGAAGCTTGTCGTTACGGTCGAGGATGGCGTTATCATCGGTGGCGCTGGTGAAGCGGTAGGAGAGGTACTTGCTGAAGAGGATTTGCATGTGCCTGCGCTCACGCTTGGCCTCCCCGATGAATTCATCGAACAAGGCAAGGTCGATCTGCTCTTTGCTGATCTAGGTCTTGATTCTGAAGGGATTGCTCGGCAGATCAAACAAAAGCTTCAATAGTGCGGTGCCTGCCTATACAGCGCGAGCCATGATGTAATCATCCATCACGAATCCCTCACCAATATCGCTCTCAACGGCTTCGATCACCTCGAAGTCGTTTCCTTTATAGGCACGAATCCCAAGATCGTTACCTTTGTTCACGGTCAAATACATGCCTGCAAGATCATGTTTGCGCGCGAGATCGACAAGGCGGGCGATGATCTGACTGGCATAATGCTTGCCGCGTTCTTCGGCGAGCAGATAGATCTTTGAGATGAACAGGCGATCGGCGTAGAGTTTCGTGATCGCGCTGCCATGTTTATGGGCGCGCGGATCGCTCGGGTCGTTAGCGAAATATTCGCGCAGGATACCCACATATCCTACTTTCTTGCCGGTGTCGTCGAGGACGAAGAAGTATTCATAGCCATTCTCGATGATATCCCGCTCGAGGGCTTCAAGGGACTGGAACTGATCGACCATATAGCGCGTTTGAGCTTCGCCGATGAACTGCGGCCAGTATTCGAACCAGATGTCACGAGCCATCTGCGCGAGTGCTCCGATGTCGTAAACGGGTTCAACTTCTTTGAGTGTGATCATGTGATTACCCAATCTACCTGGAGTTATTTCAGCTGCGTAACGTAAGCGATTCTTACATGTTTCGAATTATTTCCACTGTTGTTAACAATGGTCGCTCATGAAATCTTACTCCAAATTGCGTGCCAAGATGAAGAGGTCGGTTCGTTTTCAATCATGCAAGGAGGCTACATTATGTTCGATACAGGGTCGACATCATTCATGCTCATCTGCACCATGCTCGTGTTGTTGATGACGCCGGGCGTCGCTTTTTTCTATGGAGGGTTGGCAAGGCGCAAGAATGTCGTGAACACCATGTTCATGTCGATGGCGATCATCGGCGTGGTCGGAGTGCTCTGGATCGTTGCTGGCTGGAGCTTTGCTTATGGCGGAGACAGCTCAAACCCTTTTTTCGGAGGTTTCGATCAGCTT
>CABRGJ010000276.1 GCA_902470405.1 uncultured Eggerthella sp. | reverse complement strand
TACGAACGAGTGAAGATCAAGATCACGCCCGATTCTTGTTTGGAGAAGGTGCGTGCGGTGCGCGAGAAGCATCCCGATCTCATGCTCTTCCTCGATGCGAATCAGACGTTCACGGAGGAGAACATGGATGTTCTCTATAAGCTTGACGCACTCGATATCACTTGTTTGGAAGAGCCTCTTGATCCGGATTATACCCCTGCCTCCGGGACGAAGGACCTGCTCGAACGTTTGTCGTTGTTGCAGGAATCGATCAAGACCCCGATCTGTCTCGATGAGTCGGTAGTCTCTGCGCGCGATATGCGTCATGCTATGGAGATCGAGAACCTTAAGGTGTATGCCATCAAGATCTCTAAGTTCGGTGGCATTCAACCTGCGCTCGATTTTTGCGAGTGGGCAGCTGAACATGGCAAGCAGATCTGGATGGCAGGTATGTTCGATACGGGTGTTTCGAAACGAACCTATGCTGCGTTCGAGACATTGCCGTATGTCGATCTGCCAGGTGATATATCAGACGCAACTTACTATTTCAAAGAGGATGTTGCCTTGCCTGCTGTTATGCTGAAGCAAGGAACACTCACTTTGAACGCTCCCGGTCATGATGCTGGGATCGGCTGTGTGCTCGACAAAGAATACCTTAAGAAGATCACGATCGAAGAGATCCGCATCACGAAATAGGAAGAATCAAGACGAAAAGGAATGGCTATGGTCACAAAGGTAAGAACAAAGTTCGCTCTCTTCGCTACGGTGTTGGCGATCATGTTATGCATGCCGTCGCTTGCGTTCGCAGCAGGAGCTTTTGATAATGGCGGGCAAAGCAGCGCGCTTTCGTCAGGTACGCAACGCAATGCAGGTAATCTTTTCGCACTTGCCCATCCTATTTCGAGCACCGATGTCGAAGGTGATCTCTATTGGGCAGGTCAAACACTCAACGCAACTAAGGTGAATGTAGGAACTTCGGGACATGGCAGCATCCTTGCTGCAGGTCAGGAGCTTTCCTTTTCAGACATTACGGTAGCGGGAAGTCTGCGAGCTGCGGGACAAGAGATCACGATCTCGCGTGCTCAGATAGCGAGCAATATCACCGTAGCCGCCCAAACCATATCTCTTGGAAGCGATGTGGCGGCGAAGGGGCTTTATGCTTCTGCTCAAGACATCGCAGTTGCTGGCTCCTATGAAGGCGGTATGCTCTCAGCTAAGAACGTGAATCTTGATGGCGTGGTCGAAGGTGATCTGACCATCAGCGCGCAAACGATCAATATCAGCGCGAAGTCCCAGGTGAGCGGCACGCTCGTCGTTCCTGAAGACGCCAATATCACGATCGCAGAAGGTGCTCAAGTGCCGAACATCTCCTATAGCGTTCCGATCAAGATCGAGCAGCCAACAATGTTCGATGATCTTCTCGCAGTCTTGTATGCCTGTATGGCGCATGTCGTTTTGGTAGGACTGTTCTTCCTCGTCATTCGCAAATCTCTTGTTCGTTGTGCGAATATGGCTCGCACGAAGTTGCTGAATATGCTGCTTGCTGGTCTGATCATCTTCATCGTAGCTCCGATCCTCTGCATCGCTCTCGTATTCCCTCTGATCACCGTCCCGGTCGTTGTGTTGATGCTCATCGTGATGCTTCTTGTTGCGCTGTTCTCTCTTCCATTCGCAGGTTCAGCGCTCGGTCTCATGCTCTTAGGCAAGCGCATGAATCCTGTGCTCGCTGCGATCATCGGAACAGTCGCACTGACCATTTTGGCCTACATCCCGATTCTCTCGGTTGTCACGGTCCTTTTCTGCATCATCTTTACCGCAGGATATCTGTGGTGCTGCTATTGGGAATCTCACCAAGAACGTAAGCGTGAGCGTCTGGAGGCGCGCCAAGAAGCATTCG
>CABRGJ010000275.1 GCA_902470405.1 uncultured Eggerthella sp. | reverse complement strand
TGCTGGGTCGTTACCATCTCCTGGTGCGAACCCTGCGAATTGCATCGCAAGCACCAATACTTCAGCTGCGCTTTCCTCATCATCGAGGACGGTTGCGGTTGCGTCGGAGGTATCTGCTTCAATAGCTATCCCGAGCACATCCATGAGCTCCACGACTTCGTTTGCCGCCCCCGCAAGCGCTTCAGCATCAGCCGCCGTTGGCTGCACATCGTTCAGGAGCGTGTTGACCTCGCCCACGAAATTGAAAATTGCGCCGAGCGCGCCTGCAGTATTGAAGTCGTCGTCCATCGATTCGGTGAACGATTCGCGCATCTGCTCGCCCAGCCATGCAATATGAGCAGCAAGCGACTTGCCATCTGCCAGCATTGCCGCCCTCTCGCTGCTAGGATTCTTCGCCAGCCACTGTGCATTTGTGACGAAATTCTCCAGACGCTCGAGCGCTGATGCTGATTCTTTCAGGCGCGCATCGGAGAAATCAAGCGGGCTGCGATAATGCGTCTGCAACATGAGCATGCGAAGCACCGCCGGGTCGGTGGTTTCGAGGATATCGCGCAACAGCAAGAAATTGCCGAGTGACTTGCTCATCTTCTCGGAGTTGATCTGCAACATGCCACCATGCATCCAGTAGTTCGCGAACGTGGTGTCGAACGCAGCCTCAGATTGCGCACGTTCGTTCTCGTGATGAGGAAAGCATAGATCAGCGCCACCACCATGAATATCGAATGGCAGATGAAGGTACTTCTCTGACATGGCCGAGCACTCGATGTGCCACCCAGGCCTGCCTTGTCCCCACGGAGACTCCCAGCTTGGCTCGCCTGGCTTTGCTGCCTTCCAGAGCGCAAAATCGAGTGGATCGTGCTTACGATCTTCCAGACCTTGACCGTCTGCACGCAGCTCGCGATGGCCTGATTCCATTTCGTCTACATTGCGATTCGAAAGCTCACCATAAGCAGCATACGAGCGAACCGCGAAGTACACATCGCCATCGACCGCATAGGCATGGCCCTTGTCGATGAGACGCTGGACCAGATCGATCATCGTTGCGATCTCTTCGGTCGCCTTCGGTCGAATGTCGGGATCCTGCACGCCTGCTGCATGCATGTCGGCGATGAATGCGTCGGTGAACTCCTTCGCCACCTCGTCTGCCGTACGACCCTCCTCGTTGGCCTTATTGATGATCTTGTCGTCCACATCGGTAACATTCTGCACGAACGTGACCTCGTAGCCGCGCCACGTAAGATAGCGGCGAATCGTATCGAACGAGATAAAAGTGCGCGCGTTGCCGATATGAATGTAGTTGTAGACCGTCGGACCACATACGTACATGCCTACCTTACCTGGCTCAACAGGCACGAATTCTCGCTTACTGCGCGTCTTGGTATCGTAGATCTTGATCATGGAGGTTCCTATCTTAAGACTTGTCGACGTTCTGGTTGATCGCGCGCTCTTGGGCTACTTTTGCTTCAGCTTCTTCAAGGCTCGCCTTCTGGTCTTCAGCTGCTTGTTCTTGGCTCACTAAAGCCTCAAGCTCCTCGACTCGTTTGTAGAGGTTCTTGATCGCACGTTCAACGGGATCAGGCAGATTCTCAACTGCCCTCTCATCCGTCGCACTCTTTTCAGCGACCTTCTTCGACGTAGACACACCGTCTTGAACAACGATATGCCCTGGAACGCCAACCACTGTGCAATTAGGCGGAACGTCTTTCACAACGACCGAACCACCACCGATCTTCGAGTTGTCGCCAATGGTGATCGAGCCGAGCACCGCAGCACCCACGCCCACCATAACATTGTTGCCCAAGGTCGGATGGCGCTTGCCGCTCTCTTTGCCCGTGCCGCCCAGCGTGACATTCTGATAGAGCACGCAATCATCGCCGATGATAGTAGT
>CABRGJ010000274.1 GCA_902470405.1 uncultured Eggerthella sp. | reverse complement strand
AGCATCGAGTCGTTCGCCATCGATCAGATGAACCTCGACATCGATGCCTTGTGCGATGCCAGCATGATGAAGTGCTTCGATGACCGAGAGATAGGCATCGGGTAGGCTCACGTATTTGCCGACGAGTGCGATATCGGTTCGTTTATTGCAAGCTGCACGTGCGTCAAGGAATGCGCGTAGGGGAGAGATATCGATCGGCAGAACAGGAAGATCAAGACGCTCAAGTGCTTGAACGTCGAAATCTTGTTCTGCGAGCATGAGGGGCACTTCGTAGATCGAGGGAGCATCGGTGCAGGCGAGCACTTCGCGTGGTGCGACGTCGCAGAACAACGCGATCTTCTCGCGGACGGCGCAGGAGATATCGTGGTCGCTGCGGCATACGATGAAGTCGGGCTGAACGCCAAGGGAGCGCAGTTCTTTCACGCTGTGCTGTGTAGGCTTGGTCTTCACCTCATGAGCTGCGGCAATATACGGAACGAGCGTGACGTGCACGAAGCAGACATCGTTTGTAGACCGTTCCTTCTTGAATTGACGGGCTGCCTCGATGAAAGGGAGGGATTCGATATCGCCGATCGTGCCACCGATCTCGGAGATGACGATATCGGCATTCGTTTGATCGGCGATGCGATAGAGACGTTCCTTGATCGCTTCGGTCACATGAGGGATGACCTGCACGGTTCCTCCCAAGAAATCACCCCGACGCTCACGGGCGATGAGCGTCTGGTAGATCGATCCTTGCGTAAAGTTCGACTCTTTCGAGAGGTTCTCGTCGATGAATCGTTCGTAGTGGCCGAGATCGAGATCGGCTTCTTGGCCGTCGTCGGTAACGAATACCTCTCCATGCTGAAAGGGTGACATCGTGCCGGGGTCGACGTTGAGATAGGGGTCCATCTTCTGCATGGTCACCTTATAGCCACGTGCTTTAAGAAGGTGTCCGAGCGATGCTGCGGTGATGCCCTTGCCAAGCGACGAGACTACGCCGCCTGTTACGAAGATGTGCTTAGCCATGATGCTCCTTACGGTGAACGCACTGGTCATGAACGAGATGTAGTTTGTCGACACGACTGATTTTTCCTGTCGAACTCGTTTCATGGGTAGACCTTTGCCCAACCGTTATTCGATTTTATGCACGAATGGAGTGGGGCTGTGAAAACGAAATCTACGTTCACATGCTTTTAACCGAATGGAAATGAAAGCGCCTAAGCGTGTCGAATGAAGACGGATAACGCTGCGCGAGATCGATAGGGATGGCTAGCCTTTGAAGAATGCCTCAGAGGCATGCTCGTAGAACATCTTCGAACGATAGCGGAGCAGCAAGGTTGGTTCGTCACCGGTCGCTACGACGATCTTTCGGATAGGCGAGTCGCACTTGATTCGCTCGCCGTCTATGAACAATGTCGCTGCACGGCTGGCGGGCGATGCGTCAAGATCGATCTCGACCACATCCGAGCGACCCGTCAAGACCGCGCGTGATTGAAGGGTGTGCGGTGCGATCGGGACGACCGCAAGGCCTTGATAGCTTGGATCGACGAGTGGCCCACCTGCGGAAAGCGCATAGCCTGTGGATCCCGTAGCAGAGGCGACGATGAGTCCGTCGCCGCGCATGTTTGCTATAGGTGCGCCAGAGATGCTGTAGTTGAAGCGGATGATGCGGCCCTGATCGCCGCGGGCGATTACCATTTCGTTGAGCGCGAAGAACTGGCGCGGCATGCCCTCTTCGCCTTTCAGGATCGGATCGGCGCTGCGAGACCAAACGTCCTCGCATTTCAATGGCTTGTCTTCAGAGGTGTCTTCGGTGTCAGTCAGATCGTCTTCGCAATAGACTTCTATGCGCAGATTCGTGCGGGTTTCACAGGTGACCTCGCCCGCGAGAGCTGCGCTCACGATCTGGATCA
>CABRGJ010000273.1 GCA_902470405.1 uncultured Eggerthella sp. | reverse complement strand
CCCGGCGAATTCGTCTTTCTTGTCGGTCATTCAGGTTCGGGCAAATCAACGTTCATTCGCCTTCTTACACGCGAACTGAAGCCAACCTCTGGCCATATCTATGTCGCTGATGAAGATCTCTCATCGATGCGCAACTGGCGTGTTCCGTATCTTCGTCGCAACATTGGCTGCGTCTTTCAGGACTTCAAGCTCTTGCCGAACAAGACGGTCTTCGAGAACGTTTCCTTTGCGCTTGAAGTTATCGGCAAGTCACGTCATATCATCCGTACGCAAGTACCTGAGGTGCTGCGCTTGGTCGGTCTGGCTGATAAGCTCGATAAGCGTCCCGATCAGCTTTCTGGTGGCGAACAGCAGCGCGTTAGCATCGCGCGTGCCATCGTCAATCGTCCTCCGCTGCTCGTTTGCGACGAGCCGACGGGTAACTTGGATCCGCAGAACTCGCGTGGCATCATGGATTTGCTCGAGCGTATCAACCGCACGGGTACTACGGTGTTGGTAGCCACGCACGACCGCGAGATGGTAGACAACATGAGACGTCGTGTCATCGCTCTTGATAAGGGTCATCTCACGCGCGACCAGGATAGAGGAGTGTACGGTTTCGATGTCTAGTTTGCTTTACTTTTTCCGCGAGTCTCTCACTGGTTTCACTCGAAACTTCTCGACGACGCTCGGTTCGATCATCACTATCTTCTTGTCATTGCTCATCATCGGCATCTTCTGCATTTGCGGTGTCATCATAAACAACGTTGTCACCTCGGTCGAGAATCAGGTCTCCATTACGGCATATGTCGCTGATGATGCTTCAGAGCAAGATATCGATTCGGTCGAGCAGTTCATTCAAGAATTGCCTGGTGTCGAGAGCGTGGGCTTCACCACGAAGGATCAAGCGCTCGAGAATTTTACGAACTCCATGACCTCGAATCCTGATATCGTCGCCCAGCTCGATGGCGAGAATCCGCTTCCTGCCTCGATCGATGTCGATCTTTCTGAAGCCCAATCGGTAAGCGATGTCGCAAATCGTATCTTGGAGAACGAAGCTTTCGTGAAGATCTGCGACAATCCCGATGATCCATCTGATTCACTGCAGTATGGCCAGAAGACGGTCGATAAGCTCTTCTCGCTCACGAATGCGATCCGCTATATTGGCATCGGTCTCATCATCGTGCTCGTGGTCATCGCGTTCATCTTCATCAACAACACCATTCGCTTGGCCATCCTCGCACGACGCAAGGAAATTGCCATCATGCGTCTGGTCGGTGCGTCGAATGGCTTCATCCGTGGTCCCTTCCTAGCAGAAGGTGCGCTGCATGCTATCATCGGCGCGATCTTGGCCATCGGTATCATCGAGCTTATTCGCCTTTTCGCGCTTCCGCGCATCACTACAGCTCTGCCTTGGTTGCCGCTCAACGTTGACCCTGCCATGTTCCTCATGATCTATGGTGCGCTCTTGGTAGCGGGTTTGGTCATCGGTCTTCTTGGATCGGTCTTCGCGATGCGTCGCTACCTCAAGGTGTAACTTCGCTCAAAGGGTCAGGCCTTCGGTGAATCCTTCCGATAAGAAAAAGAATCGATCCATTCAAAAGCGCAATGCGAACATCATCAAGGTCGTTGGTGTTTGCGTTGCGGTCGTTTTGGTCTTCGTTTCAGGCTTTCTCGTTCGCGGCAATAGTGACCTGCTCACCTCGCTTGGGTTTTCGAATCTTACGGTGAAACAAGAGATCAATCCAGGAGAGACCGTTTCGGGCAACACCTATGACTCTCTTTCGGCGCGTGTCGCTGAAGTGCAGGGCATCATCAAGAATGATAGCGTCGACACGTACGACCTGAACACAGCCACTACTGCTACGCTCGACGCTTTCATCAAGACCATGAACGATCCGTATGCACGTTATTTCGATG
>CABRGJ010000272.1 GCA_902470405.1 uncultured Eggerthella sp. | reverse complement strand
GCGATGCCTTCAGGTGTTTCGATCTTCGCGCCCATCTTCGGCGCACGCGAATTGAATTCCTTATATGTTTCGTATTCGTAGCGCAAGCAGCACATGAGCCTGCCGCACACGCCCGATATCTTCTGTGGGTTGAGCGAAAGATTCTGCTCTTTTGCCATACGGATCGACACAGGCGAGAATTCGCCACCGAAACGCTTGCAGCACAATTCCTGACCACAATGCCCCAGCCCCCCGATGATACGCGCACCATCGCGCACACCGATCTGGCGCATGTCCACACGAACATGGAAATATGAGGCGAGCTTTCGCACCAATTCGCGAAAATCAACACGCTCTTCAGCTTCGAAATAGAATACGGCTTTATCGCCCTCGAAAAGGTATTCGACCAACACCGGATGCATATCCTTATTGGATTCGAGCACGATCTCTTTGAATGCACCGAGCGCTTCATCGCTCTTGCGCTCGAGCTCTTTCACCTTCTCCATATCCTCAGGTGTCGCAAGACGCTCCACTGTCTTGAGCGGAGATTTCAGACTTGCGACCAGATCATCGCTCACCTCGAGCACATCCGAAGTCGCAACACCGTATTCGAGCCCACGGCTCGTGTTCACGATACAATCGTCACCTGCATGAATATCTAAATCGGTTGGGTCGAACCATAATACTTTCGGTCCGACCTGTAGCTTAATGGGAGCCACCCGAACCATAGAAAACCTCTCTTATCGTAAAAAGAAGCGTGTCGAGACACGTTTCTGTAGAAACATTATAGGCGATAGCGTTATCACATCGATACGTCTCATTGATCGCACGTACCAAGCCCGCTTCGCTCGTGCGCTGAGCGGCGAGTTCCAGATCGCTCAACACATCAATATTAACAACCTGCTCGGGTGCGCGAGATTTAATCATCAAAACGTCACGCAACCACGAGCGGATGATCGAATTCACTTGCGCAAGTGACTCCAGGCTCGTCTTCGTCAGCACGCGTTTGTTGCGCGCCTCGATCTGTTTGAGTGCTGCTTTAGACAGGAAATCCTCGGATTCGTTGAGCTCTTCTGCCTGTTGGCTCTGCACGATATCTACCCATGCCTTAGTGCTTTGCACCAGTTCGGCAGCATATTCGAGCACATCGCGCTCATCCGAAAGCGGCAGAAGTGCGACGATCTCCAGAATACGTTTGCGAAAACCGATCTTGTCAGGGCTCTTGCAAAAGCCCATAGCCTTAGTGACCGATCCGTTGCAAGCCTCGATCGCGATGCGTGCCTGGTCAGCGGAAACACCGGTATGCTGCGAGACGATACCTGCCGCTTCGCTCGTAGGAATATGACGGAAGGGCACGACCTGGCAACGCGAGACGATGGTGGGTAGCACCGCATCTTTCGTACGGCCGAGCAGGATGAATATCACATTCTCAGGTGGTTCTTCGAGCGTCTTCAAAAACGCATTGGCAGGCTGGATGCCCAAAAGATCGGCACGGTCGATGATGTAGATCTTGCGCGATGCCTGAATGGGTGCCAGATTCGCATCCGCCACCACCTCGCGGATCTGGTCGACCAGATAACCATGCGCGCCCTCTGGCTCGATGAAATGGATATCAGGATGGTTGCGCCTAGCCGCTCGCTTACAGTGCTCGCATGTCATGCAGCCATGGTCAGGGCAGATGAGCGCCTGGGCTAACGCATAGGCAGCAGAGGTCTTGTTAGAACCGGGAGGTCCGGTGAACAGGTAGGCGTGGCTCAATCGGCCTGTACGCAATGTCGCGCGCAAATAATCTCGTACCTGAGGCTGACCGAAGATACTTTCGAAGACATCGGCCACCCCCATCATCCTTTCGCGAGATCGATATGCGCTTTCGCACTGGTATCGCGTTGCAGGATCGGATCGAAGAACCCTTCATTCCACACGAACGAATCCTCATCCC
>CABRGJ010000271.1 GCA_902470405.1 uncultured Eggerthella sp. | reverse complement strand
ACTTGCGGCACGGTGACATGGCTTTCGTCGATGAAGCAAACAAAATCATCAGGGAAGTAATCGATGAGCGTATAAGGAGGCACGCCAGGCGCACGACCATCCAGATGACGCGAATAGTTCTCAATACCCGAACAGAAGCCCATTGTTTCGATCATTTCAAGATCGTATGTGGTGCGCATCTCAAGGCGCTGAGCTTCCAGTAGCTTGCCTTCCTTCTTAAATTCCTGCAAACGTTGCTGAAGTTCAGTACGAATAGTATCGAGCGCACGTTCGAGCGCAGGCCGTGATGCCACATAATGTGTAGCAGGCCAGATCGGAAGCGCCTCGAATTCAGTAACGACCTCACCAGTCACCTTATCCACCTCTGCGATGGTCTCGATCTCGTCCCCCCAAAATTCAACACGGAGAGGATTATCGGAATAAGGCGGGAAAATATCGAGCGAATCACCACGGACACGAAACGTACCACGTTGCAGGTCGTAATCGTTGCGATCGTACTGGATATCGATAAGTTTCAAGATGAGCTCATCTCGATCCTGTTCGATCTCCTTATCAAGAAAGACGGCCATACCTGCATATTCGGCTGGAGAACCAATGCCATAGATGCACGAGACCGAAGCGACAACGATCACGTCTCGTCGAGAAAGCAGTGCCGCTGTTGCAGCATGGCGCAACTTCTCGACCTCTTCGTTGATGGATGCATCCTTCTCGATAAAGGTATCAGTAGTGGGAACATAGGCTTCTGGCTGGTAATAATCGTAATAAGAAACGAAGTAGACCACCGCGTTATTCGGGAAGAACTCTTTAAGCTCGGCTGCAAGTTGCGCGGCAAGCGTCTTATTAGGAGCAAGGATGAGCGTGGGGCGCTGGATGGCCTCAATCGTTTTTGCAACGGTATAGGTCTTACCTGAACCAGTCACGCCGAGCAGTGTCTGATAGCGTATCCCCGCTTCGATGTTCGCTGCGATCTGAGCGATCGCCTCGGGCTGATCGCCTGCGGGTTCAAAATCGGAAATGACCTCGAACGGCTGGGTGGCAAGACGCGTAACGGGCAACTTGCCTTCCATAGAGGTTCCTTCAAGACTAGCGAGATGACTCATGATAGCTGCCCGCTCTTGAATCGCGACCACCACTGTTCGATCTCGTGCATAAATTCGTCGAGCGTGCCATCGTTTGTGAGGACCACATCAGAAATTGCGATGCGCTTTTCATCGGGAACTTGATTCTTCAGACGGTTACGTGCATCTTCTTCAGTAAGACCGCGTTGGATGAGGCGTTGAATACGAACCTCGGGCGAGGTTACGAGCGCAAGTACGACATCAGCATTCTTATAGAAATCATCGCGGCCATCAAGAATAGCCATCTCGAGTGCGACAACATCATGTGTTTTTGCGAGTTCATCGAGTTGGCGCAGCGATTCAGCATAAACGCGCCTTTGCGTGACCGAATCGAGCAATGCTGTTTTTTCAGGAGAGGCAAATGCTTTTGCGGCGAGTGCAGGACGCATCACTTCACCGTCCTTATCGAAAATATCATTCCCAAACTTCTCTGCCAATTCTGCTTTCGTGTCAGGAAACGTAAGAACTTGGTGACCTACCTTGTCTGCTTCGACCGCAGCGACCCCCTGTTTAGTCAAATAATCTAACAAGGTCGATTTGCCCGAACCGATGCCTCCTGTTATGAATATCCTCTTCGCCATACTCTCGTGACCCCTTCAAGGAAAACGAACATTTGTTCCCGATTGGTTTTCAGGTTATTCCGAAAAAACAACCTTGTCAATGATGCCGCCACCTAGAAGTACGCTTCCACTATAGAATGCACAACATTGACCTGGCGCGGTGAGCGCCTGAGGCTCTCTGAATTCCACACGAACGCGTCGATCGGGCAAAGAATAGACTTGAGCAAGAGCGGGCTTCGAT
>CABRGJ010000270.1 GCA_902470405.1 uncultured Eggerthella sp. | reverse complement strand
GCTGCATTCGGGGATACGAAGCCCATCGTGTTGTTGGGCGGCGACGACAAAGGAACGAGCCTTGATGTGCTCGTGGAAGAAGCGAGCGCGCATTGCAAGGCGGTGGTGTGCTATGGCGAGGCAGGTCCACGTTTCCTTGAAGCATTCGCTGCTTCACCGCTCCCACATCTCGCGGCACCCCATATGAGAGAGGCATTCGACCTTGCGCTCGAGATCGGAGAGCCGGGGGATGTGATCGTGCTCTCTCCTGCTTGCGCGTCCTTCGATGAATTCAGTTGTTTCGAGGAGCGCGGCGATGTGTTCAAGGATCTGGTCTGCCAGCGATCGCGTGGCGGGGAAGGCTAGGTCCATCATGAACAGGGCGCCACGAACACACTCACAACGCACTCCGATGCCCTCTCATTCACGCCTTCAACGATCTTCAAAAGAGATCGTTGTTCCGCGTTTGATGGTCGTGCTCTCTGCAGCCGCCTTGGTGGTCATCGGTCTTGTCATGGTCTTCTCAGCTTCCTCGGTCACCGCTTATGTTGAGCAGGGTGATGCCTACGGCGAGACGATCAAGCAGGTCGTATTCGCCATCATCGGCGTAATTTTGTGCATCGCTGTCATCATCGCGACGAAAGCGGTCGGCTTCGAGGCCATGACCTCGAAGTTCCTCGTCTATGGATTCTGGGCTGTGTGCGTTATCGGCGTTCTTCTTACGGCAGCGCTCGGTACCGCAGCGCTCGGTGCGAAACGTTGGCTTATGATCGGTGGCGTATCGATCCAGGTCGGCGAATTCATGAAGATCGCGCTCGTGCTGGTGGCGGCGCGCATCATGGTCGATTTCAATGATGGCGCTGATGCGCTCAAGGTACTCGTTCGTTGTGCGATTTTCATCGTTGCACCGCTCGCGCTCCTGTTCGTCTTGCAGTCGGACCTTGGAACGACGGTCATCTGCCTTGTTGCTATCTTCTCGATCCTCATCTTCGGAGGTGTTCCGTGGCGTTGGATCCTGCTCCTTGGCGTATTGATCATTGCACTTGGTGCAGCCGCGATCTTCTCGGCGCCCTATCGCACGGCGCGCCTCTTAACCTTCCTTGATCCGTGGGGCAATGCGGATGGTGATGGTTATCAGATCGTCCATTCGCTCCAAGCATTGGCCTCAGGTGGCTTGCTCGGTGTTGGTATCGGCAATTCCTACGAGAAGCTACAGTACCTCCCCGAAGCCGAAACGGACTTCATCTTCGCCATCATCGGCGAAGAGCTTGGACTTATTGGCGCTATGGTGGTGGTGATCCTGTTCGTGGTCTTCCTCTACGGTGGTTATTGCATTGCGAAGGATGCCACGAATAGCTATGGCATGTTGATCGCCGGAGCGCTCACCACCATGCTCGTCGCTCAAGCCTTCATCAATATCCTGTGCGTGGTCGGGCTTTTTCCGATCACGGGTAAACCGCTTCCCTTTATCTCTTCGGGGGGATCGTCGCTCATCAGTTCGCTTTTGATCGTTGGCATCATCCTGTCGGTCTCCTTCAGCAGTGAACCGACCGAAGCACCCTATCAGCAACGTCGCGAAAAGCTCCATGTCGTATCCTCTTACGATGGTGGAACACCGAAGCCAGGAAGAAGACGTTAGGGGATCGTATGCGCATCGTATTATCGGGCGGGGGTACCGCAGGACATATCAATCCAGCGCTGGCGCTGGCCGAGACGCTTCAGGCGCGTGGCCATGAGGTCTTCTATGCGGGCACACCGCAAGGGGTCGAGGCGCGTCTTGTGAAAGAGGCCAGTCTGCCTTTCAAGGCTTTTGAGGCGAGCGGGTTCGATCGTGCTTATCCGTTAACGTTGCCCAAAGCACTTCGGGTGATCCAGAAGAGCACGAAGGAAGCGAAGCGTTGGTTTCAGGAGATCGAGCCTGATGTGGTGGTGGCGTTCGGAGGCTATGTGT
>CABRGJ010000269.1 GCA_902470405.1 uncultured Eggerthella sp. | reverse complement strand
GCGAAGCTATCGCCAAATTCCCCACCATGCTCACTGCAGGCGTGGACGCGAAGGGCGGCGAAGTGGCGATAGAAGGCTGGAATGACGGAAGCGGCGTTGCTGCAGAAGAGCTGATCGCAAAGATGCGCGATCTGGGCTTCCAGCATCTCGTCTACACTGACATCAGCAAAGACGGCATGCAAACTGGTCTTGATGTTGATACCTATGTCCACTTAGCCAAAGTGTTCAACAATCCGGTCCTCGCCTCAGGCGGTGTCGCGAGCGTTGCCGACATCGAGCGACTTGCGCCCGTGGCCGCCAGCATCGAGGGCGTCATCGCAGGGCGTGCTGTCTACGAAGAAACGCTCGATATTCCCGAAGCCTTGCGCCTCTGCCAAGAAGCAACGCTGCGCGCTCAAGCCCAGGGCATGCTCCACTGTGCAAAGGAGTGCGGAGGTTGCGATGCTCACTAAACGCGTCATCCCCTGCATGGACGTTAAAGACGGTCGCGTCGTAAAAGGCGTGAACTTCGTAAACCTGCGTGATGCAGGCGATCCGATCGAACTCGCGAAACGCTATGACGAACAGAAGGCTGATGAAGTCATCTTCCTCGACATCACCGCCACCAGCGATGGTCGCGCGACCACCATCGACATGGCAGCACGTGCAAGCGAAGAGCTCTACCTCCCCTATTGCGTGGGCGGCGGATTTCGCAGCGTTGAAGACATTCGCACCATGATCGCTGCAGGTGCAGATAAGGTCTCGGTGAATTCCGCAGCCATCGCAGATCCTTCGCTCATCACAAAGGCAGCCATTGCGTTCGGCACACAAGCGATCCTGTGCGCCATCGATGCCAAACACGTACCTGGCAATCCCAACAAATGGGAAGTCTATGTTGCAGGAGGACGCAAGAATACCGGTCTCGATGCGATCCAATGGGCGCAAGAGGCAGCGAAACGCGGCGCAGGCGAGATCCTGCTCACCAGCATGGACCGCGATGGGAGCAAGGACGGCTTCGATCTTGCGCTCACTCGCGCGATAGCCCGTGCGGTACCCATTCCCGTCATCGCTTCAGGTGGAGTAGGAAAGCTTGAACATTTCGCCGAAGGCGTGATCGAGGGCGAAGCTGATGCGGTGCTCGCCGCCTCTGTTTTTCATTTCGGAGAGCTCACCATCCGCCAAGTAAAGGAATACATGGCATCCCAAGGCATTCCTGTCCGACTCTGATTTTCGACCAAAGACTACGTTCAAACTCTAGCGCAATGACGAGCCAAAATCGCTTTTACGGACTTTAACGGGCAGCACGACCGTGAAAGTCGACCCCTGTCCCAACTCGCTATCGAGCTTGATCCGCCCTCCCGCATTCGCAATGATGCTGCTTACAAGAGGAAGGCCGAGTCCGGTTCCTTGCGCATAGCTTGTTCGCGTCGAATCAACGCGGTAGAAGCGCTCGAAAACGCGGTCTTGATCATGACGCGCGATCCCGCAACCCGTATCCGAAACGCGAAACGTGAATGTATCTTTCGTCGAACGCGCTTCGACCGTTATTCTTCCAGAGTCCGTATATGCAACTGCATTGCCAACCAGATTATTGACGATAGTCAAGAAATCTTGAGCAGTAAGAGCGATCGCGAGACCATCGAGACCATCGCCAAAATATGTGACAAGCTCAAGTCCCTTCTTTTGAGCCATTGGCTCTTGGGTGAGCAATGCCTCTTCGATGATCTCTTTTATCTTGAGGTCTTCTATCTCATTCGGGCTCATACTGCATGGGCGAGCCTTCAGAGGCGCACTTGTCCTCGTGATGCTCAACATATCGCGCACGAGCTTTTCGAGGTGGTCGCTCTCCTGCTCAATGCGCCCAGCGAACTCCTTGACATAATCAGTCTGTCCACGATTCGCTGCAATGACGATGGATTCAGAAAGAAGCTTGATGCTCGCAACAGGCGTCTTCATCTCATGGCTCGAATTTCCCATAAAGCTCGT
>CABRGJ010000268.1 GCA_902470405.1 uncultured Eggerthella sp. | reverse complement strand
GTGCGGGTTGTTCGCTATGAGCCCTCTTCCAGCTGCCACGACGTGCGACCGCAAGAACGCAGCAGCGTGTTTACAGCACCTCAAAACGCCCTATTTCCAGCGGTTATTCCTGCGTAGTAGTGTCGGCCGTAACGGTCGTGCCAATATTCTCGCCCTTCAGGATGCGCGAGATGTTGCCCGGCACCGTAAGGTCGAATACGAGGATCGGCAGGTCGTTATCCATACACAGCGATGTAGCCGTGGAGTCCATCACATGCAGGCCCTTCGCCAACACATCGATGTAGCTGATGGTCTCGAAGCGCTTCGCGTCGGGATGCGTGACCGGGTCATCGTCGTAAATGCCGTCGACTTTTGTGGCCTTCATCAGGCATTCCGCGTTGATCTCGAGTGCGCGAAGAGCAGCGGTGGTGTCCGTGGTGAAGTATGGATTACCGGTGCCGGCCGCGAAGATGACGACATAGCCTTTCTCGAGATGATGCGTCGCACGGCGGCGAATATAGGGCTCGGAGACCTGACGCATCTCGATCGCGCTCATGACGCGCGTCGGGATGTCGTGGCGCTCGAAAGCGTCTTGCAGCGCGAGGGCGTTCATGCAGGTCGCAAGCATGCCAATGTAGTCGGCGTGGGCGCGGTCCATACCCTGCGCAGAGCCAGCCAGGCCGCGGAAGATGTTGCCGCCGCCGACCGTGACAGCAAGTTCGATGCCATCGTCCACGATCTTCTTGATCTGAACGGCCAGTTCCTCGACCACTTTCGGGGCGATGCCGTAGCCCGCTTCGCCCATGAGGGCTTCGCCCGAGAGCTTGAGCAGTACACGTTTGTACTTGTAATCCGAATTCATACGAACCCTTTCTAACAAGGCCGCGGGCAATCACGCATTGGCGCGCCTGAGCTCGCGTCCCTATTTCTAAGGAAACACTTTGTCCATATTACCCCATCGCCTGCTCAGTTCGAAGAGCGTGCGCGAAATTCCAACCATACGCATAATTCGTTTACGCGTTTACGGCTAGTTTCGCGATTCTGGCAAAAAACGGTTTTAGGCGTGTTTTCCAAAATCAGCCGAAACAGACTGGGCTAAACCAGCATGAGTAGCAGATCAGCAGGTGAGCAAAACAAAAACCCACTGGACCAAAGTCCAGTGGGTTCACATACATCCGTTCCTCACAAACGGGAATGACCCGAAGGCAAGTACGAATTATACTCCGCTGCGAGCGATTCGGATACCTGGCACGAGAAATTGATAGCAACTACACACGAAAAGCGTTCGTAAAGGCGCTCGCTGATAGCAACTTCACACGAAAGGTGTTCGTAAAGGCGCTCGCAAAAGGTGTTCGAGGAGCTACTCGCGTAGGCGCAGGCGTGGCGTATATATGCAGGCGTATATATGCAGGCGTATATGCAGGCGGTAGACGGCTCCCTGGCCTATGAGTCAGACCCGAGCGTGACCGTGGTGGTCTCTTCCTTGCCATCGCGCAGATACGTTACCTGCACCTGATCGCCCGGATTATGCGCGCGCACCGCAAGCACCAGGTCAGACGAGCTGATGATCTCATCGCCATCGACCTTCACGATGACGTCGCCCTCCTTCAAGCCTGCCTTATCGGCAGCACCACCAGAAACGAGCGAATTGATATAAGCGCCCTCGGTCGATTCGAGACCGAAACGCTGTGCGATCTGGTCGTTCACGGTGATCATCGAGACGCCCATCTGTGCATGGGAAGGACTCTTGCCTTGGATGATCTGCTCTGCGATGCCAGCGGCATAATCGACCGGGATCGCAAAACCAACGCCTGAGCTGGTGCCGCTCGTAGACATGATGAGCGTGTTGATGCCGATCAGCTTGCCTTCCGCGTCAACGAGCGCGCCACCGGAATTACCGGGGTTGATGGCCGCGTCGGTCTGGATCATGTTCGGGTAGATGGTGGTCTCGCCGGAGCTCTGGCCGTACTGGTCGGTGCTGGCGTCCATGATCTGCGAA
>CABRGJ010000267.1 GCA_902470405.1 uncultured Eggerthella sp. | reverse complement strand
GTTCTTGTTTTGCTTTGCATGACCCTTTTCATAAGAACCCCTCCTTGAACAGGCGTGATACAAATACGGATACGTTTAGTCTGCGTTCCCCCCGATCAGATACCCAAACAACGAACAGGCACCACGAGAACGCCATCCTCGCGCGGATAACTGGAACTACCTGTTCCGGTTAGTACCATCATGAACGAAGGAGCATTCATCTTCTTAATATCAAGGGTGCCCACAACAGCCTTGAGGTTATGTGCGCCCTCCTCGATCAGATCTTTACCACCCAGCTTGATCTCGATCAATCCATAACGTCCATCGCGCAACATGACCACGGCATCACATTCACGATCGTTCTGTCTCGATAGTGGAATACTTTGCCATCAAGACCATCAGCATATACACGCAGGTCACGAACGCAAAGTGTCTCAAATAGCAACCCCATGGTATTCAGGTCGGACATCAAAGCAGAAGGTGTTGCTCCTAGGGCTACCGTAGCTATAGATGGATCTACGAAATGCCTTGTCGGCCTAGTACGAATAGCCGTTTTTGACCTTAGATTCGGATTCCAAGCGTCAAGATCTTCGATCACAAAGAGCCTACGTAACGCCTCGACATATTCAGAAAAAGCTGTTTCACCAAGTTCGTTTCCGCTCTCCACTAGATCCGATCGAATGCTTTGCAAGGACGCCTGGGACGCAGACATACGCGCGTACGACCGAAGAAGGGTCTTTGCTGTTATAGGGCTGCGTTTGACCTTGTCAACACGTGAAATATCGACCTCGGTTATAGCATCAACGTAGTCTATTGCTTGCTGAAGAGCAGCTCTCCCCTCCATTTCAGCAGCTTTCGGCCACCCACCTCGACACATGAGGAAAGCAAGGCTCTCCAGTCCATCCGCGGCCGAAGCGATGGGCAAATCTTGACCTGCAAAGAGGCTCTTTAAAGAGACTTCACCCGTTGAATCCAAAGACTCCATGAGCGACATCGGACGCATCTTCATACGGGCAATGCGGCCAGTACCAGTGTGTTCCATTTCATTCATATCGAGAGGAGTCGCAGATCCTGCAAGTATGAATTGCCCAAATTCATCCCGCTGATCGACCTCGAAACGAACAGCATCCCATAGCTGCGGCGTCTCTTGCCATTCGTCTATAAGACGAGGTGTATCGCCCGCAAGAAGGATTGCTGGATCGATCTGCGCCAACCTACGATTTTGATCGCGCGTCTTGGGATCTTGCATGTATATGGCCGATCTTGCAACTTGCTCGGACGTGCTCGTCTTTCCACACCATTTTGCGCCTTCGATCAGAACGGCGCCTTTGGTCTGAATACGCCATGAGAGAATATCGTCGTAAATGCGTGGTAAGTATTTTCTTGCAGACATAGGCTTCTCCATCAGGTATTTTGTGTATACCACGGCATTTGGCTGATTTTTGCCGAGGAGTTTGGCTCTATTCTACCACGGCATTTGGCTGATTTTTGCCGAGGAGTTTGGCTCTGTTGCATCACAACGATGTAACAGAGCCGCCTCGACTTCTTTTTGGCATTTGGAAACAACTATTCTAAGCAGCAATTTCTATCGGACGAAAATAAGCATAAAGCGTCATGCTTTCAACCCTATCGTCTCCTATTACTGCACAGTACTTTGTTTCAGCTTCGACTTTCTGTCCTTGCCCATCGGGCTCGGTAAACCAACCCACAAACTCATAACCTGATTGCGGAGGAGTAGCATTGCCGCGGGAAAGGTCAATCAGCTCGGTATAGCCAAGGGTATAAGAGCTTTCGCCCGTATATTGATTGACGAATCGAACCGTATAAATGATCTCTTCCCACTTGTAAGAGATATATATCGAATCGGCCCATTTGTCTCCAACGTGCTCGCTCAGGATATCCCCGCAAGTCTTTTCTCCTTCGATCTCTCGCCCAAGATGATCGAAAAACCCTAGGAACCTATGTGCCTGCCAGTAAACGCTGCGGTTATAAGGTACTTCATCCC
>CABRGJ010000266.1 GCA_902470405.1 uncultured Eggerthella sp. | reverse complement strand
AACGAATGTACGTGCATTTCTGCATACAACTATCGCTATATTGCCATAAATAGTGCATAAACCCGGTCAAATCTATGCAATCGTCATATTGCGGGCCGTGCCAGGGATGATGAAGGCCGCTCGCGAGTCATTTTTAAGAGTGGGGTGTTGCGAATGGGTGGCTTGTGGGGTATGCTGAACAGCACAACTTACGCGGGCGTGGCGGAATTGGCAGACGCGCTAGCTTCAGGTGCTAGTGGGCTCCGGCTCGTGAAGGTTCAAGTCCTTTCGCCCGCACCAGTCGATCAGACCAGGCCAGTATGTTCATCATGCTGGCCTGTTTTCATGTGTACGGGATCATCCGTTCGATAAACCCTTCTCTCTCATGAAGTGAACGCGGATTCCCTTTGTTGTATTCAGGCCTGCCTCGACTCGAATAGCTACGCTCACGCCTTCAAGACGCAAACAGCGACGCGTTTGCGCATCATTGCGCTACACTTTCCCTGTTCATATTTATGAAAGGTTAGAGATCATGAACGTTTGGAACAAGTGGAACAGCATTAGTTTGGTGAAGCGCATCTTGGTCGGTTTGGTGATAGGCACTATCCTTGGTTTTACCGTGCCAGCAGGCAATGAGGTCATCACGCTTTTGGGCGATATCTTCGTTGGTGCTTTGAAGGCGGTCGCTCCCATTCTCGTTTTCTTTTTAGTCATCAGTGCGCTCGCGAATGCGCGAAGCGCGGGATCGATGGGAACGGTCGTGATCCTCTATATCATCAGTACGCTGGTTGCCGCGCTCATTGCGGTATGTGCTAGCTACCTCTTTCCGACCGTGGTTCCTGCGGTCGATCCAGCGGTCGACCAAGTTTCGCCTGAAGGGCTGGGCGAGGTCATCACGACGCTTGTCATGAACATCGTATCTAACCCAGTCGGTGCTCTGATGAATGCGAACTATCTGGGTATTCTTGCATGGGGTGTTGTGCTGGGCATTGCTCTGCGCGCTGCAAGCCAGCATACAAAAGAAGTGTTCACCGCTGTTTCTGACGCCATCTCTAAGGTAGTCGGTTGGGTCATTAGCTTCGCGCCGATCGGCATCCTTGGCTTGGTCTACGTGGCTGTTTCCGAGAACGGTGCGGATATCTTCATCACGTATGGCCATCTTATCTTGGTGTTGGTCGGGTGCATGTTGTTCATCGCGCTCGTTACCAATCCTCTTATCGTGTTCATCGCTACGCGCAAAAACCCTTATCGTTTGGTGCTTCGCTGCTTGAAGGATTCGGGCATCACGGCATTCTTTACGCGCAGTTCTGCGGCAAACATCCCAGTCAACATGGAACTGTGTCGTCGCTTGGGTCTTGAGAAGGACAACTATTCTGTCTCTATCCCGCTCGGCGCCACTATCAATATGGCGGGTGCGGCGGTCACCATTACGGTCATGACCATGTGTGCGGCAGCGTCGCTTGGCATAACGGTCGATCCGGTCATGGCGTTTTTGTTGAGCGTCCTGTCGGCAATTGCAGCTTGTGGCGCATCAGGCGTTGCTGGTGGATCGCTCCTGCTCATCCCGCTCGCTTGTTCACTGTTTGGTATCGGAAACGATGTCGCGATGCAAATGGTCGCGATCGGGTTCATCATCGGAGTCGTGCAGGATTCGATGGAGACCGCGATCAATTCATCTTCAGACGTTATCTTCACTGCTACGGCTGAATACCGTGCGATGGAGAAGAAGGGCCTTGCTTTCGAAATGGGCAAGGATGCCTCAGGGCCCGAGCCTCAGAATGCTATTGACGCGACCAACTTCGATGAATGATTAACTGTTCGTTCGGTATTCGAATGGGACATCGATGCTCATTTCTCACACAAGACCACGAAAGGACACACCGTGAACCATATTCACTGCTTGAACAATATCTCTTCTTGCGGAACTGATCTTCTTAGCGAAGACTATACGCTCACCGACACGATCGAAGAGGCTGAAGGCATCTTGGTCCGTAGCGCTGCGATGCACGACATGGAG
>CABRGJ010000265.1 GCA_902470405.1 uncultured Eggerthella sp. | reverse complement strand
CGATGATGCACCCGCTTCCAACTTGAGTTGCACCGAAGAGGAAGGACATCGGCAAGATCTCGGTATCGGGCGCGATCGTGACATCAGGACCGATCCAGGTGGTGTTCGGATCCATGATGGTGACACCATTTGCCATGTGATGATCGTTGATGCGAGCTTGCAAGCATGCCGTAGCTTCAGCCAGCTGCTTGCGCGAATTGACGCCTAAGCATTCTGATGGCTCCTCGGCCACGACCGTCTTGCCCGCTTCATAGGCGAGCCCCAACACGTCAGTAAGATAGTATTCACCTTGCGCGTTCTCGGTCGAGACGCGATCCAAGGCATCGAAGAGGAATTCCTTGTCGAAGCAATAGAATCCCGAATTGCATTCCGTGATGAGCAGTTGATCATCCGAACAATCCTTATGCTCGACGATCGCGCATACAGCATCATCTGCATCGCGCACGATACGTCCATAACCGAACGGATCTTCGACCTGCATGGTCAGCACGACCACCGCTGCATCTTGTTGCTGTTGCAGCTCGAGCAAATGTTTGATAGTGGAGGGACGAATGAGTGGAGAATCCCCTGTCAGCACGACCACCGAACCCACTCCAGAACCGAGCGCTTCTCGCGCGCTCTTGACCGCATGCGCGGTGCCCAACTGATCTTCTTGAACGACGATATTCGTGTCCGCGACCAAAGGTTCGACCTGGTCGCGACCATTTCCAACTACCGTGGTGATCGCATCGATGCCAGCAGCATGCGCCGCATCGATCACCCAACGAACGAGAGGTTTTTTCAGGATCTCATGAACAACCTTCGGTTTCGCAGATTTCATACGCGTGCCAGCACCTGCGGCAAGAATGAGAGCTGATGCTTCCATGAGTCCCTTTCGCTCAACGATCATTATCGTCAGTATAGCAGGATAATGGAGCGTTACCGCATCTCTTGAACGCTGAAGGCAGGAGAGAATGCGTGACTAGACTTCATCCAACGATTCAAGCGCACAGCAGAATGCATCGAGCAGCACGATAGCATAGTGCTGAGCTGAGCGTGCTTCGCCTGCCTCCATCCAGCTTTCGGCAGGGAGACGAACTGCGATACGCGACGGGTCCTGATGAGCAGCGCTCTGGAGCGCCTGCTGCAAGCGGATCGGCAACGATTCATCTGGATCGTATTCGACCACAGGCACAACGCTGGCGGGTTGTTCATCGCCTACCAGGATCTGGACGAAGACCATCTGGCTCTCAGGCTCGACCAAGAGCGATTCAGCGCTCGACACCTTCGAATTCGGATTAGTAGCACGAGAGAGATTCGACATGCGCGCAGCGACCGAGCGCGTAAAAGGCGTGGTGCCGAAAAGACAGAGCATGTTCGTCTCGAGCACTTCAGCAGCACGCGCGAATCCAAAATGTGGGATCGGGCTAAAGGAACTGTTCCCTTCCCACGAATGGCGCAGGTTCATGAGCGCCTTGAACGTGAACGCACCTGCAATACCATCAGCAGGAAGTCCAAGATTGAGTTGGAATTTACGAAGCGCTTCTTCCGTATGAGGCCCGAACAAGCCATCGTTTCCACCTGTAGCGAATCCAAGCGCTGAAAGTGCGCTTTGCAGCACGCGCACATCATTACCATGGAAGAAAGGCAATCGCAGATACAGCACACGATCGCCCAGTTCGTAGGATTCATCAACGAGCTTCGACCAGATCTTCTGGTCGACATTGCCGTTGGTCGTGAGCTGGAAATCACGGCAGAAAGCCTTCACCGCGCTGACCGTCTCATTCTCATAGATGCCATCGATCGCATCCTGCGCAAGGTAGCCCAGATGAGCCAGACGATGCTGCAGGTCCTCGACCGCTGCTCCTTGTTCGTGTATCTCGATGATATTCATTGAAGCGCCAGACCTCTATTGAAGACGTTCGACAAACCAGTCGGCCATCGATTCGAGCAAATCACGCGAGATCGACGGATCGACCACCGCGAGCAAGCGCTCCTTCGCCCCCTGACCCAGCTGTTCGGCGTACTCACGA
>CABRGJ010000264.1 GCA_902470405.1 uncultured Eggerthella sp. | reverse complement strand
GTCATCAAGCAGCTATGGTCGCTCCGACAGAGATCCTTGTGCGTCAGTACGCGCGTGTGTTAGGTGCGATCCTTGATGCGCTCGGTATCTCGTGGGCGGTCTTGAGCGCAACGACTCCACCCGAAGAGCAGGCAGTCATTCATGAAGGCCTTTGTGACGGTCGGGTCGCAGTGTGTTTCGGTACGCACGCCCTCTTTGAAGATACGGTCGTTTTCGCAGACTGCTCCTTCGTATGCTTCGACGAGCAGCAGCGATTCGGCGTCGATCAGCGTGAACGTTTGCTCGCTAAAGCGCCGGGCGCCGATGTGCTGTCCATGACTGCAACGCCTATCCCGCGTTCGCTCGCGCTTGCGCTCTATGGTACGACTGCGCTCAGCTATCTGCGGAAACCTCCTCAAGTGAAGAGTGCGCGAACCACTGCGGTGCTCCCATTCACGGAAGAAGGGGTAGCCTATGATGCGATCCGTGCAGCGCTTGCGCGCGGTGAACAGGCCTATGTGATCTGTCCGCTCATCGGCATACCGACCAAGCAGCTCGAAGGCGATGATGCTGAAGAGGAAGAGCAGATCGAGTATGCGCTCGTCGAGTTCAGTCTCGAATCGGATACGGTCGCACGAGATGGCTCAAGCATCACCACTGATAATCCAGGCGTTACAGCAGCGCAGCAGCATGCCGAGATATTGCAGAATCAGGTCTTTCCCGATGCCCGTGTCGCACTGCTTCATGGTCGTCTGCCTTCCGATGAGAAGGCCTTGATCATGGAGATGTTCGTGCGAGGCGATATCGATATTCTGGTGTCGACAACCATCGTCGAGGTCGGTATCGACGTTCCTAATGCTACGGTCATGATCGTTGAAGATGCCGATCGCTTCGGTCTTGCGCAGCTCCATCAGCTCCGTGGTCGCGTGGGGCGTGGTGAGAAGCCTGGTCAGGTGTTTCTTGTCACACGCTCAAAAGCCCCCTCTGCGCTCGAGCGCCTGCACGCTATGGAGGTGACCGAAGATGGCTTCGAGCTTTCCGAGATCGACCTCTCACAACGCAAGGAAGGCGATGTGTTCGGTGCGCGTCAGCACGGTGCGTCTTCGCTTAGATTGGTTAACGTCATTCGTGATAGCGCGGTCATCGAGGCCGCCCACCGCGATGCTTGCGATATCATTTTCAACGATACGCTCGATGATACCGAGCGTGCTATTCTCGACCAAGAACTTCGTGCCGTGGCGCGGGGCTAAGCTATGAAGCGAAGGGACTTCGATGCGCGTAGTTGCGGGAACATACAAGGGGAGGAATCTGAAGACGCTCAAGGGCGACGCAACGCGCCCCACTACGATGCGCGTGAAAGAATCGCTCTTCAGTAGTCTTACGAGCCTGCTCGGGAGCTTCGATGGACTTGTCGTGCTCGACGCATTCGCAGGATCAGGTGCGCTCGGCATTGAAGCGCTTTCGCGTGGAGCAGAGCGCGCGGTCTTCTTTGAGCGTTCGAAGCAGGCAGCGCAGGTGGTAAGGGACAACATCGCTCTTATTGGCGCTGCGCGTGATAAGGCTGTGCTCGAGATCGGCGATGCCGCTCGTCTTTGCATGCGCGAACGACCGTATAGCTTCGATCTTGTCTTCTTCGATCCGCCCTATGCATTCGCACCTGATCAGGCGTTCGATCTTATCGATTCGCTTGAGGCAGCCAAGGTTTTGGTGCCAGGAACGCTCATTTGCTACGAACTTGCAAAAAAGAACAAAGATGCGTGTATCGAACAAGCCCATAGGGTAAAATGTGAACTCGTCTCAACGAAGGATTTCGGTGAGACCACCTATTGCATTCTCAGAAAGGGTAGCTGAATGAAACGTGCAGTCGTCCCGGGTACGTTCGACCCGATCACCAAAGGTCACATCGACGTGATCGCTCGTGCCGCGCAGGTCTTTGACGAAGTTATCGTCGCGGTGGCAGCATCTCACAAGAAAGGACCGATCTTCGATCAGGACACGCGTGTCAAGCTTGCACAAGAGGCACTCTCGGTTTATTCGAACGTGCGCGTGGTGG
>CABRGJ010000263.1 GCA_902470405.1 uncultured Eggerthella sp. | reverse complement strand
CTGGCTGATGCGGGCGAGGCCGAGCTCGTCTACTGTCCGAACTGCGATTATGCGGCGAATATCGAGGTCGCTGAGTGCATCACGCACCCGCTTGTCCACGACGTTGCCGCTATGGAAAAGATCTCCACCCCGGGCGTCACCACCATCGCTGCACTCGCCGAATTCCTCAGCATCGACGAGGCGGCCACGGTGAAAGCGCTGGTCGGTAAGGATGCGAAAGGCCAGGTCATCGCACTATTCATTCCGGGCGATCACGAGCTCAACGAGCTGAAGGTTTCTCGCGTGTTCGAGGGATTCGAGCTGCTCAACGATGAAGAGCTTGAAGCCACAGGTCTTCCGAAGGGCTCGATCGGCCCAGTCGGTGTGCCTGAGGGTATCCTTGTTGCGGCTGACAGCAACCTTGAAGACGTGAAGCGCTGGGTCGTTGGCGCGAATGAGGATGGATTCCACTACATTGGCGCAGCTCAGGATGAAGATTTCAAGGTCGATCTCTTCGCTGATTTCTCGACAGCAAAGCCGGGCGACATCTGCCCGAACTGCGGTTCCAAGCTTGATGGCGCGCGCGGTATCGAGGTTTCGCAGGTCTTTCAGCTGGGCGATAAGTATTCCAAGGCGCTCGGCGCGGTATTCTCTGCTGAAGATGGTACCGATCAGCCGTTCTTGATGGGCTGTTATGGCGTGGGCGTTACCCGCACGCTCGCTGCAGTGGTCGAGCAGCATAACGACGAGCACGGAATCATTTGGCCTCCGTCCGTTGCCCCAGCTCATGTGTGTATTATTCCGCTTACGGTGGGCGACGAAGAGGTCTATCCTACAGCGCAACGTCTCGCGCAGGTCTTGCGTGACAACTTCCCACACCTTGAGATCGTTATCGACGATCGCGACGAACGCCCTGGCGTGAAGTTCGCCGATGCTGATCTGATCGGCTGGCCAACGCAGATCGTGGTGGGCAAGCGTGGACTCAAGAACAACAGTATCGAGGTAAAGCGCCGTGCGACCAACGAGAAATTCGACGTCAGCCTCGATTCCTTGAAAGACGGCCTGAATTTCCTCAACCGCTACAAGCAGGTACGATCCGGTCGCGGCCCCGTTGTCAGCTAAATCGCCCAATCGCCTCGAATTGCGCGTTAACGACAAATGTGCCGCATGCAGAATACCATGAACTCGAACACGCACGATGCTGCGAAAAAGCCGGAACTGCTTGCGCCAGCTGGCGGGTTCGAGCAGCTACGCTATGCGCTCTACTTCGGAGCAGACGCAGTCTATCTGGCTTGCGACAAGTTCGGTCTGCGCCAGCGTGCGCAGAATTTCTCGCTCGAGGATATGCCGAGGGCGGTGAACATCGCGCATGAAGCAGGCGCGAAGGTCTATGTGACCCTTAATGCGTACTTGCACGACGCTGATTTCGTTGATCTACCTGCATATTTGCGTTCGCTGGCAGCTGCAGGAGTCGATGCGTTCATCGTCAGCGACCTGGGTGTTCTTGCTGCCGCACGCGAGCATGCGCCCTCGGTCGACATCCACGTATCCACGCAGGCATCCGTCTCGAATGCCGCCGCAGCGCGCATGTGGCAGCAGCTCGGTGCGAAGCGCATCGTTACGGCGCGCGAGATGTCTCTTGCAGAGATTGCCCAGCTCAAACGCGAATTGCCAGAGATCGAGCTTGAAGTGTTCGTGCAGGGCGCAATGTGCATGGCTATCTCAGGCCGTTGTCTGATCAGCGATTTTCTTACAGCTCGTAGTGCCAACCAGGGTCATTGCGTGCAGCCGTGTCGCTGGAGCTATCGTCTCGAGGAACAGTCACGCCCTGGCGAATACTTCCCTGTTGAAGAAGACGAAAACGGCACGTACCTTATGAATTCTAAGGATTTGAATATGCTTGCACACTTGGATGACCTGGTGGCGGCGGGGGTTGATTCGATAAAGATCGAGGGCCGTGGGAAAAAGGCATTTTATGTAGCCACAGTCGTGAACGCCTATCGTCACGTGCTCGATGGGGAAGATGCCGTGCGTTGGGGGCAAGAGCTCGACC
>CABRGJ010000262.1 GCA_902470405.1 uncultured Eggerthella sp. | reverse complement strand
TTCGCTCGAAAGCGGTGTGCCGGTCATGTTTGGTATTGTCACGACCGACACCATCGAACAAGCTATCGAGCGCGCGGGCACGAAAGCGGGTAACAAGGGCTTCGACTGCGCAACCGGCGCGATCGAGATGGTGAATCTTATCAAGTCGATCAAGGCGTGATCTTATTCGGGATGATATCGAAGGTTCGCCTCGTTGTGTCGTGCTTTTGATATCATCTCAAACATCATGACCTTATCAGTAAGCCCAGTTAGCGAGAGCGTATGAGCAAAGGCACGATATTCCTTGACTTTGATGGGACGCTTCATGACAGCATGAAGCTCTATGGTCCTGCGCTCCGCAAAACTTACGCATGGCTCGTCGATCAGGGGGTCGTCGAGCCACGCGAGTTGTCAGACGAAGAGATCTGTCGTTGGCTTGGCTGGCAGGTCGAGGACATGTGGACCACGTTCGTTCCTGGTATCGAAGAGCAGACTTGGAAACGCGCTTCGAAGATGGTGGGCGATACGATGCGTGAGCTTCTTATGCAAGGCAAGGGCGCACTCTTCGAAGGCGTCATCGCGATGCTCGATCGTCTTTGTGCGCAAGGTTATGATCTTGTGTTCCTTTCGAATTGCGGAAGACCCTATTGCGATAATTACTTGCGTGAATTCGGTATCGATCATCTTTTTGCTGCAACATACTGCGCCGCTGAGTTCGACTTCATTCCAAAATGGCGAATCTACCAGCTCGTTGCCGATCAACACCCTCAACCGGATGTCATGGTGGGGGATCGCTTTCATGATATGGAGGTCGCAGAGCATGCGAGCATTCCCTCGATCGGATGCGCGTATGGCTATGGCGAACTTTCCGAGCTCGAGGCAGCAACGGTGGTTGTCGATTCACCCGACCAGATTGTGCAGGCTATCCAGAAGATGAGGCTTTAAGGCACTCGTGTGAGGGCGTAAGTAGGACACACTCGTTCATCGATCGAGCGCGCACGAGCCTAGTGCGCTAGCGCCAGCACTGATAGTTGTACTGCTCTTGAAGGCGAACGTTCGGTAGATCGCATGGAACATCTTTGCCTCTATAGAAGAAACCAAGCTCCACAAGTTCGCGCGCGTTCGCTTCATAATCGTCGGCCGAAGTTTGATTGTAGGCGCGTTGCTCTTCGCTGATCGGGCCTTTCACCTTTGCTGGAACACCGAGCACTAGTGAGCCATCGGGAACCTGCATACCTTTTGGCACCACAGCACCCGCGCCGATCACGCATTCTTTGCCTACAACCGCGCCGTCCAGTACGACTGAGCCCATACCAACGATGGTGTTGTCTCCAATGGTCGCGCAGTGAACGATCGCGTTGTGTCCGACGGTCACATTGTCGCCGATCGTGCAGGGCAGATCGAAGTCAACGTGGAGCACGCAATTCTCTTGGATGTTGCTATTCTTACCAATCGTGATGGGTGCACGATCGCCGCGCATCACCGCGCCGGGAAACACTGAAGAATGCTCACCGATCTTAACGTTGCCTAGCAATGTGCAGTTTTGGGCGATGTAGCAATTCGGATCAAGTTTCACATCGTTCAGTTTCATGGCCACTCCTTTTGAAGATGTTTCGTAGGCAGCTCTCAAGCAACGGGTAAAGTTGCTGGTGAAAAACTAATCCCCGAGCAGCTTCTCGACAGAGGCAAGCTTCACGCAAGTAACGAATACTTTCATAGCCTGATCGAGTTCCTCGAGCGGTGGCAGGGTAGGAGCGATGCGAATGTTGGAATCTGCGGGGTCGTTCTTGTAGGGGTAGGTTGCACCAGCGCCTGTCATGGTGACGCCAGCGTCCTTCGCAAGCGATACGATGCGCTGAGCGGTACCTTCGGGTGCATTGAAAGAGATGAAATAGCCACCGCGAGGATCGCTCCAGGAACCGCAACCTGTTCCTCCGAGTCCATCAGAGAGCCTCTTCAATACCAGTTCGAATTTCGGGCGGATGATGGCCGCGTGCTTTGACATATGAGCCGCGATACCATCAGCGTCCTTCAAGAACTCGACATGACGGAGCTGATTGATCTTATCGTGGCC
>CABRGJ010000261.1 GCA_902470405.1 uncultured Eggerthella sp. | reverse complement strand
GCCGCATTAGCGCCTGCTGATGCCATCGTCGCGATGTCGGCTGGGGAGGTGACGCCCGACTCAGCTACGAAAAGCACCTCATCGGGCACCTTTGCGCGCAAGCTATTGGCGTTATCCAGATCGATCGAGAAATCTTTCAGATTGCGATTGTTCACGCCGATGATGCGTGCACCACAGGCGAGCGCACGATCGATCTCATATGCATCGTGTGCTTCGACGAGGGCAGAAAGCCCCAGTTCTTCCGCGAGCGCACCGTAGGCGGCAAGCTGTGCATCATCCAAGATCGCGCAGATCAGCAACACTGCTGATGCGCCAAGCGCTTTTGCCTGGTAGACCATGTATTCATCCACCGTGAAATCCTTGCGTAGAACAGGCGTGGCGAGTTCGCGCGCGATGGCGGCAAGATAGTCATCCGAACCCAAGAACCAATAGGGTTCGGTCAAGCACGAGATAGCATCTGCTCCTGCTTTTTCGTAATCGCGAGCGATCGAGAGGGGATCGAAGTCCTGCGTGATCACGCCCTTGGAGGGGGATGCTTGCTTCACTTCGCAGATCAGTCCGAAGTCGGCTTTTCGCAGCGCCGCTTCAAAGGGGAAGGGCGCGAAGGTGTCTTTGACCTTGTCTGTTGCTGCTCGATCTTCGGCAGCTGCGCGCACAGCAGCGAGGGGTACGCGCTTTTTCGTTTTATCGATGCGCTCGCTTGTTCGCTGGGCTATTTCATCAAGGATGCTCACGCTCGATCTCCTTCTGCTTTGCCATGACTTGCGTGGCAGTAGGCTTCCATGGTCCTCAGTGCTGCTCCGCTCTCGATCAAACCAGCCGCCTTGTTGATGCCTTCGTTCAAGTCCTTTGCAAGGCCGTTCAAATAGAGCGCCGCGCCTGCGTTCATCAGGGTGGTGTCGCGTTTGGCTCCTGTGAGCGTTCCTTCTAAGATCGCTCGTGTGATCTGCGCATTCTCTTCAGCGCTCCCGCCTGCCAGATCAGCCTTGGTCGCACGTGCGAATCCGAACTGCTCGGGCGTGATCGTATAGGTGTCATATTGTACGTTGCCTTTAGTGGTATCGAACTCGCAGACAAGCGTATCGCAACAGGTCGAGAGCTCATCGAGTATCTCTTGGCCGAATACCACCATGCCACGCTTCACGCCGAGGCTCACGAGCACACGCGCGAGTGGTTCGACCAGCGATCCATCGTAGACACCGAGCAGCATGAAGGTGGGGTTCGCGGGATTGGTGAGCGGGCCTAAGATGTTGAACACGGTTCGGATGCCAAGTTCTTTACGGATCGGGCCGACGTATTTCATGGCGCTATGATAGTCCTGCGCGAAGAAGAAGCACATGCCCACGCGATCGAGCAGTTCTACGCACAGCTCAGGGCTTTGTGAAATATTCGCGCCGAGCGCTTCTTGCACATCGGCCGTGCCTGACTTCGATGAGGCTGCTCGGTTGCCATGCTTGGCGACCTTCACGCCACCTGCTGCGGCGATGAAGGCCGCAGTGGTCGAGATGTTGAAGGTCCCTGCCTTGTCACCACCTGTGCCAACGATCTCAGTGAGCGGTTCACTATAGCTGACAGGAATAGCAAGCTTACGTATCGCGCTCGCGCAACCAGCGATCTCGTCGATGGTCTCTGCGCGCGTTGATTTCGTGGAGAGTGCTGCGAGAAATGCTGCGGTCTGTGTTGGCGTGGTCTTGCCGCTCATCACTTCAGTGATGACCTCGTGCGCTTCGTCGTAGCTCAGATCTTGCTTATCAACCAGCTTGAAGATGGCTTCCTTTATCATCATGCATCCTTTCGTTCGTTGAATCGTGCTGCGAGAGCGAGTAAATTCTCTATCATCTGCGCTCCAGAGGGCGTCATGATCGATTCGGGATGGAATTGCACGCCGAATGTGGGATGGGCGATGTGTTCGATTGCCATCACTTCGCCATTCTCGTCGTGTGCGGTTGCCTTAAGGCAGGTCGGCAGGGCAGCTTCGTCTGCGGCCAGAGAATGGTAGCGCGCAACGCGCACCTCATCGCCAAGGTCTGCGAGCAGGCGCGATTCTGGTGAGATCTCGATCAGAGATG
>CABRGJ010000260.1 GCA_902470405.1 uncultured Eggerthella sp. | reverse complement strand
GAAAGCCCAAGATCGTCCTGAACCCACAACGTGAGCGCGCCCATCGAGGTGATGGTCGATCGCAAGGTAGCGGCAGTGAAGATGATGGCGAGAGCAACGATCGCAAGCATCAAGCGATGCGAAGAAGCGCGCGTGCTAACGGCTTGCGCAAAGGTGTTTTGCTTGTTCTCCTCTTCGATTCGCATAGAGGTATTTTATCGGGTGCATCGTAAAGCAGGAACCTCAAAGTTGATTTCTTCGTCCGATCGCGCATCTGTCTCATACTTTGCTGCGCGCTCGGCGTCAAGACGGCGGTTACGGAAGTACACCACCCAGTTGATCGCAAGGAATATGCAATTCAAGAGATAGACGCCCACCACCCAATTGATGGTACCGAGCGAGAATTTCGCTGCAACGCCGCAGCCGTAGCCTAGGCAGATCAGCGCAAGGAACTGCCAGCTCGTACCCGCTGCGGTGCGTGCCTTGTAGGCTTTCCATGCATTCATCGGCCAAGAAAGACCGAAGCAAACCAGCATCCCTGCTTCAAGGATCTCTGCTAAGAACATAGGTCGTATCGCTTCCTCTCTTCATGCTTTCTAGCTTCATTCTTACCCTGAAACAGATTCATTAAAAATATAAATGATGTTGAATATCAATACCTTACAGGTATCATTTAGGTATGGATCTGAACAAGCTGAAATACTTCATGGCGGTAGCCGAAAGCGAGCATGTCACGAATGCCGCAAAAAAGCTTTCTATCGCGCAGCCTGCGCTCACGCGCGCCCTTCATCGTTTCGAAGAAGAGCTTGGTGTGTGCCTGTTCGTGCGCGAGGGGCGCAATATCCGTTTGACTCCTGAAGGAGCATATTTGCGTGATCGGTGTGCGAACGCGCTCGAAGAGCTCGATGGGGCAGAGAGCGCACTGCGCGCATTCGCACTAGAGGAGCAGGCGACCATCTGCATCTGCATGAGATCGGCATCGGTGCTGGTGGTGGATGCGATCGCTGAATACTCAGCTTCTCATCCAGACGTGGCATTCAAGGTCACGCAGGAAGATCGTCCTGAGTTCGCTGATGTGATCATCGCTTCCGCACCATGGACGGATCGCCATCGTCCCACCGGGTTTCTTGAGCGCATCGGCATCGCGTGGCCTTCGAGTGCCGATAACGCACGAAGGCCAGATAGTCCGATCGAGCTTAAAAGCTTGCGCGACGAGAGCTTCATCTTGCTCGCGGGGTCGCGGGGCCTTCGTCCGCAGTGCGATCGCCTCTGCAAAGCCCGTGGGTTCCATCCGCACATCGCATTCGAGAGCGAGAACCCCTCGGTCGTGCGAAAGATGGTCTGCCTCGGTATGGGTATCGGCTTTTGGCCTGAGCATAGTTGGGGTCCATTGGATGAAGGAAGCACCTGGGTTCCGTTGGCAGACGAGGAGTTTCGTCGCATCGTTCACCTTGATATCACGCCTCGCGGTATGGAAAAGGAGCAGGCACGTACGTTCAAGCGCTTCCTGTCTGACTATCTTTCGAGCATCTTCAGTCGATCTGCTCGATGATCTCGCGCACGAAGGGTTCGAGTGCTTGTGGTGCACGCGTACCATGCTCGCCGATCTGACGCACGATCGCGCTTCCCATGATCGCCCCATCGGCAAGGGCTGCCATGTCGTGAGCTTGTTGCGCATCCGATACGCCGAAACCGATCGCAAGGGGCGTATCCGTGATTGCGCGGATCTTCTCTACGATAGCGCTCAGATCGGTCGTGATAGTGCTGCGCACGCCGGTCACGCCAAGCGAGCTGACCAGATAGATGAAGCCTTCTGCCTCACGCGCGATCATTGCGATGCGCTCATCGGAAGTAGGCGCGATCATCGAGATCAGCGCGAGATCGTGGGCGCGGCAGGCTTCAGTGAATTCATTCTTCTCTTCAAAAGGAACATCGGGCAGGATCAGTCCATCGATGCCGGCTGCCTGTGCGTTTGCGCAGAAACGTTCGGTCCCGTAATGGAAGACCACGTTGGCATAGGTCATGATCACGAGCGGGCGATCGAGAGGTGCGTGGTCTGCATCTCCTGCGCACAAGCGCTTGGCAAGCTCGAAGACATCA
>CABRGJ010000259.1 GCA_902470405.1 uncultured Eggerthella sp. | reverse complement strand
AACCTTCATCCAACCAACCCAAGAACTGCGCGAACAAGGAATCCGCATCAAGCTCAACCCGCTCCATTATGCCGTTCGTAATCGCCGCATCATCGTCGTGGACGATTCAATCGTACGAGGGTCGACCTCGAAACAACTTGTGCAGATGTTGCGCGATGCGGGCGCTGCCGAAGTCCACTTGCGCATCGTCTCGCCAGCTATCGTTTGGCCGTGCTTTCTTGGCATCAATACTGACACACAAGGACAACTGATTACAGCGATGAAGTCGGTTGAAGAGACCTGCGCCTACATTGGCGCCGACTCGCTTGCTTACTTGTCGCTCGAAGGACTCAGGTCTTGCATTTATGCACAACATCCTGAATACTGCAGCGCCTGCTTCGATGGCGACTATCCTATTGCGTGCCCGAATCCTCTTCATGACGACGCATTCTTGCCTGGCTATAAGCCCCAATGGAATGAAAGCTGAGCGGATCCGCTCTTATGAATAGTGCTGTCTAATCGTGCTGTCTTATTCCGAGCGTTCGCGCTTCTTGCGTATGTTATTCCGTTTCAGTCTACGCCTGAACCTTCGATGATTCTTCTTAGCTGATGTTGCCGTCAATTCGGGTTGGTCGGAATCGACTATGACACTAAACCTATCCGTGACCCCGAAGATGTCACGCTCTGGAATGCCTTCGAGAACATGCATGTCCTCGAGGCGCTGGATCTTCTCATCAAGGCGCTCAGCTGTAGCATCGATATGCCTGATACGCGCAGTCGTATCCGCATCTGCATGATCAAGATCGGAGGTAGAGAGCGAAACCGCATCTCCCTCGTCAGAAAATGCAAGCATCGCGGCAAGATCCGAAGCACTGCACGTCTCAAGCGGCTCGTGGCCCACTTCGCTCCCTACCTCTTCGACAAGGATCTGTTCGGGGATACGCCGAGGATCGAGCAGCATGATCGCATGCTCGGCATCCATCGAGAACTGATAGTTGACTTGCAATACGCGCTCCACCTCTGCTTTGAGGTGACGATCGGATTCTGAGAGCTTTTTGCGCCTTGGCGTCTGATCGCGATGAAGGCTATAGGAAGCAAGCGATCGATCGAGATCGTTGGCAAGCTCTTCCAAAAGCCCCGCGTTCATATGTAAATAATAGAGAAGCTGCACCGTTCGCCACAGGCTCACATGCCCTCGCTCAAGCCCTTGGTGAATATGTGCAGCAAGCCGTGCGTCGATACGTTCAAGCTCCTGAATCTTAGTCCTGATCGAAGCGCGACGCTGTGTGCGCATGAAGACGAAGACCAGCATCATCACGAACGTGACAGAGATGAACACCAAAAACAGGCGACCGAAGATTGCATCCTCAAGCGTTGCAAGCGGATAGAGCGCAGTGAGTGCCATCTGCGTACCAGCCGCCACCGAAGCGATAGGATGGATGTTCATGACAATGACCAAATAGCCGAGCGCTACCACAACATACATGCGATACGGATCAGGTATGAAGTGGATGAAAGCCATGAAGACCCCTAGCCCGATCAAGGTACCGATCGCATTATCGATGGTCGAACGAAGCGTCTCATCATTATAGGTATTGAGCACCGCGAAAGCTGTGATCGGAATCCAGATACCGAACTGCGCTCCTGCGAGATTGGTGAAAAGAACATCGGCAACGACCGCAAGCCCGACGATGATCGAAAGACGAAGCGCAAAGCGTGTTTGCGTATGCTTGAAGCTGAAATTGTCCTTAAAGGATTGCCAACGATAGCGCAAACCTCTCATGAGCGGGGTCGTCTCATCATGCTGCATCCGCGTATCTTTGAGCGTACGAACCAGCGCTTCGAGCACGCCGCTCCATGACTCCTCATAGCAAGACTGGTTCAAACTGTGACTCTCAAGGAATCGCTCAAGACGATCGGTCATGGTGATCAGGTCTCGCTCGCTTCCTTTTCCATAATCTTGAAAGATCTCAGCAAGATCGAAGAGGTACGCGCGCTCGAGCTCATCGATGCTCTCATGATCCTTCGCTGCTGCGCGCGCGATATCAGCGACCTGCTCACAGCATAAGAGCAATGAGAACGTATAGCATTGTCTGCCCGCTAGAAGGCCATTCTGCCGAA
>CABRGJ010000258.1 GCA_902470405.1 uncultured Eggerthella sp. | reverse complement strand
GCAAACAAACGAGCTTCTGTTTTCAGATCCTCTTCCATCTCGACCTGATCGAGCAGAACCTCATGGTGAACGATAGCTGGCTTCGTGACGCCGAAATCGAACGAGTAAGTCTTCGAGTCGGGAGTCTTGTCCCAATTCAACACCTCATGGAGCAAGCCGAACATGCCTTTGTTCTCATAGGAGAATTTCTTATCACCCATGAATCCAAGACAGAGATAGAGCGATTTCACTGCACGCGTCAGACCTACATAGAGCAAGCGTTGTGCATCATCAAGCTCGCCGCGCTTGATGCGCTCATCAAGGAAGCTCGAAAGCGTCGCAGCATCCATCTCACGAATTTCGTGCATGTCAGAGAGCGATCGTGGTTCCTCATCTTGGAAGCTGATCAATGCCTTATAGGTGTCCTTTGCTGCTTCTGAGATATCGGGGCTGAGCGAGAAGAGGACATCGTCTCTATACGTATCGATGCGCAAAGCACTCGATTTAGGAAGCCCGCTACGAATCTCCGCCACGGCGACATGATCGAACTCAAGGCCCTTACTCGCATGGATGGTCATGATACGCACATATTCGCTCTCAGGCGTTGCGAGCACCCCAGGTGTCTGCTTCGAAACCTGGAGGAATGCCGTGAAATCGTCCGCGATCTGATAGATCGTACGGCACTCAGCTTCCCAATCCTCCACGAATCCGAGCACCTTGAACAGATTTGCCGCTGTTGAGAGGCCATCAGCCCCTGTCTCTTGCAAGCGATAGAGCCACCCTGAATCGACAAGAAGCGCATAGAGTGCAGCATGGACGCCCGCATGCTGAAGCTGGGTGCGAGCAGTCTGCAGCAGAGCAATCGCACGCACCAACTCCCGCGCATCCACATCGCTTAAACCGAACTCTCCAAAACACCCCATGACTGCCTGTGCATCCTCGTTACCATACAGGTCGCACAATGCCCAGAAACGCTGCGCGAACGAGGCGCCTTTCCGACCGTCATCTGGATCAGGATACGCATGGCCGATCGCATAGAATGCCGCATCTGACAGATTGAAAAGCGGTGAAGCGAGCACTTGATAGAGCGCCGTCGAATTCGCCTGGTTGGCGAACGCGGTGAGCAGCGACTCGATCAGACGAACCTCAGGCATCTGAGCGAAGACTGAACCAGCTGTGATAATGCTCTCGAATCCCGCTTCAGCAAGCGCACGCGAGTACGTAGCCACATTCGACATGCTACCCAGCAAAATGACCATCTTTCCCGGCGAAGCACCAGCGCTGCGCAGCTGCGCGAAATGATCCGCGATCGCAACTGCGGTTCGCTGGCGTACATCCGCCGCAGTCGTGATGCGCGAACGATTCTCGAGCACTTCCACCTGCACGCGGGGAATCTCATCGAATAGAGGATCGTGCTCGCTATTGACCTTGCCTTTTGCTTGCAGTGAAAGAAATTCATCACCAAAGAAAGCTTGCCGCGAGAAGATCGTATCGACGAACTTCAAGATGTCCCCATGACTGCGGAAATTATCAGGCAGCGAAAGCGCTTGATGATCCTCATGATTGCTACGCTGGTCGCTTCGATGGCGGAAGAACACCTCAACATCCGCGCCGCGGAAGCGATAGATGCTCTGCTGAGCATCGCCTACTGTCATGACGTTCGCACCGCGATCGCGAGACAGGTTATTGATGATAGCCACCTGAAGCAAGTCAGTATCCTGGAATTCATCGACCATGATCAGCTTGAACTGCTGCTGATACGCCTCACACAAACTAGGATGCGCCTCGAGCGCTTCGCAGCATTTTCTGAGCAAGTCGGTATTATCAAGGCGATCAGCACCTTTGAGCTGCTGATATTCATAGTCAACGAGCTTCAACAGCTCGAGCAGATCGCGCGAGAGCACAACTGCTGCTTCCTGCATGAGCATCTGTGCGATCTGCGCATAGGTTTCACGATAGTTGCGGAAGAAATCAGCATCGGGCTTGTTCGCGCGATACTTTGCGGATGTCTTCGGGAATGCGAGCAGCACCTCGAAGAATGCTTGCATATCGAAGGTATCCGAATCGAAGACAGCAGAACCGGGATCGACGTGTTGCAGATAGCTTTCCGCTTGCGCAAGCGCCGCTTCGAG
>CABRGJ010000257.1 GCA_902470405.1 uncultured Eggerthella sp. | reverse complement strand
GCTCGGATCGAAGTTCGCAAGCCATGTGCCCGTGTTGTTGTAGATGGCGACGGTGTTGTCGAGATTCGGATCGCGGAACGAATAGAACATGATAGTGCCCGTACGAGCGGCCTTGTAGCCAGCGCCGTACGCGCCGCCTTTCACACGCACCTCGTTCCAGAGGTAGTCGAACGACAGCGCGCGCGTGACGATGTTGGTCACGCCGTCGAAAGGAGCTGCTCCAATGGTCGTGCGATTCGTACCAACGCCTACGTAGCAGACATCACTTGGTACGATGAATGCCTCGTTCTTCGCAACAGGCTCAGGAACGACCAGCGCACGAGCTTCATCCGTATTGCATGGCGCGAGCCCGAATGAGCCGCCAATCTCCCAGACGCGCTCAAGATCTTCTGTTGCACCTGCGAAGCTCAGGGTTAGAGCGGTGGTAAAGATGCGTTTCGTAAGCCCCTCGAGTGTTGAGATGAGCGCATCAGCGCGTTCATCGAAGTGATCGAGCAGATCGCACAGGAAGAAATAGAAGTTCACGCCCGAGATCTGATCGATCAGCGCACCTGCATGCGTCAATCCTGCTGCGATACGTGCAAGTGCAGCAAGATTGCCCATCGTCGAGAAGTTCTGCTCCATCGCGATGCGCTGTTGTTGCAGGATGGTCTTGATGCGTTCAGGATCGTTGAATTTGGTGTGAGCCCAGATCTCTTGCGGGATCATGACCGCATGATCGATGTTCTTTGAGAGCGCGCTCGTTGTGACGATGAAACGAGGTGCGATACCTTGCGGCGCAGTTTCGTTCTCGTAAGTGGTCGCTGAAAAGCGAAGACGTCCAAGATAGAGCTGCGTGAGCGTGTCGAGCTCAGCGGCGGTGTGGTGCGTGGTATCGAGCTTGCCGAGCAGGATCGAGAGCAACGAAGCGTACGGCATCTCTTCGAAGTGCACAGCATCGAGCGTGAAGTAGTAAGAGAGATAGTCGATGCCATGCGTGGCGACATCATGAATGAGGCAACGCTGTGGCGTGGACTCATCGAGATGCCAGGATGCCTCGGTAGGTGCAGCCGCGATGTCATCAAGCTCGAGCAGTGGCAGCGTGGCGAGCGCCTCAGGGCTATCGGGTTCCATCTGGATACGATGCAGCTCGTCAGCTTCAGCGATGATCGTCTCGATCTGGCCCTGATCGAGCGTGCTCTTGATGGCGGCAAGACGCTCGGCTTCTTCAGAGGATTCTGTACAGGTTGGCACGACCTCGACAAGCGCGCGATGGTTGTTATCCAAGAGCACCTCTTCGAGCAGATGCTCGAAATGATCTGTCTCGAGCTTCTTGCGCAGGTCTGCGAAGATGCTTTCGTAGCGGAGTGGATCGATGGCCATCGTGTCGTCATAGAGCCAGGAAGAGAGTGCGTTGATCGCCAGCACAACGCCGGTCGAGGTGCCGAAATCGCCTTCGCGCATCACGAATTCAGCATGCGCGATCGCGCCCCCGATCAGCTGCTTGTCGATGCCGTTCTTTACGAGCGCACGAGCGCTCTCTTCCACGCACGCCTGGAATTCACGGGCTTTCTGGGGCTGGATGCCTTTGGCTTCGATCAACAGGAACGGCTGGAGGATCGACTTGTTCATGTAGTCGAACACATCGCCTGCGAACCCTGCTTCCAACAGCGCCTTCTTCAAAGGAGCTTCGTTGCTGCCCATCAGCGCATCCATGAGGATGTCGATCGCGATGATGCGTTCGTGATCGGCTGCGGTGCCGATCACATACCCGAGTCCCGCGCAGGCGTTCTCGGGAGAAGTGTTCATCTCGACGACCACATCCATGGTTTCGATCGGTGCTTGGGTGCGCAGTGGATTCGGCGTGCCTGCCTCCGTTTGTGCAGCATCGCTGGCATTCGTCGCAGAAAGATAGTTCACATCGAGGAATTCGAGCGCACGATCGATATTCAAGTTGCCATAGAGCGTGATATAGCTATTGTCCAGACGATAGTGGCGCGCGTGATTGTCAAGGAAATCTTCGTAGGTCAGATCAGGGATGGCGCTTGGAAGGCCGCCTGACTCGAAGCGGTAGGCGGTGTCGGGAAAGAGTGCCGCTTGGAGCGCGTCGTAGAGCACATTGTCAGGATCGGACATCACGCCCTTCATCTCATTGA
>CABRGJ010000256.1 GCA_902470405.1 uncultured Eggerthella sp. | reverse complement strand
TTCAAGAATTCTGGTGCGATGTCGCGAGGCTGGACGAAAGTGAAAGGTAAATGGTATTGGCTCGATCAAGAGACCGGCAAGATGAAGACGAGCTTCCTTGAGACAGGTGGCAAGACCTATTTCTTGTATTCATCAGGAGCGATGGCCACAGGATGGCTGCAAATACTTGGAAATTGGTATTATTTCGGCAAATCAGGTGCCATGCAGAAGAACAAGTGGATCTCTGGCAAATACTGGGTTGGCGAAGACGGCGCGATGGCCACCGATACCTGGGTCGACAATGGACGCTACTATGTCGACAAGAACGGCAAATGGGTGCGAGGAGCGCGGCGCTGATCGTTGCACGAGCGGCCGCTCGACCGATCATTCCTTAAGATGGTCTTACGATGTTGAAAAGGCTGTTTACAATATCCGAACGTATGAATAGGTTTAATGCAGAGTAGAGTACGAAAGAAGGACGATTTGGAACGCAGAGCTAATCTTTTCATCCGGGCATTTCTCTCATTAGTGCTGGTTATTTCTTTGATGCCGGTAGTCCCTCATTCCGCATTTGCAGACGAGATCGATGCTTCGATCGCTTCAGAGGTTGTCGATCCCCAAAATAGTCTCGTTGAAGATTCGAGTGAACCGAGCGATCAGGATGCGCCTATCGCCTCTCAGGCTGTTGAGGCACCTGAATCTAAACCACTCGGATTCGTCTATTTTGGCGAGGCATCGCCAGTGGCGGGCAGTATCCAGAAGATCGCAGTGGCGGTCGATGATGATGCTCTCACGGTGAGCTCTGCAAAGTTGGTCTATGAAGATCCGCAAGGAAAGAGCATTGAGATCGAAGCTGAAAAATATGCTTCATCTGCTGCTCTCTTCTCTATTCAAACTGAAGGTGTTGGAGTGTATCGTCTCGTCAAGATGGAGGCGACCGCGAAGACTTCGACGGGCGAAGCGAAGCAGATCGAAGTTGATCTCAGCGCCCAAGACGGCAATTGCCAGTTCGAAGTTCAGGCTGATACTGGCGTGACCTTGAGCACGCAGGCTGGTGAAGCTGACGAGGACTGCATGTCAGTCTATGCGCTGAACGCTCAAGGAGAGGTCGAAGAGGCAGATGATCTTGATGGTGCGCTCGCGCTCGCTGGCAGCACTACTCTTTCTTCTCGTGCTTCACGGGCAGGTAAATTTGTGGTCGCGCTCGACCCTGGCCATGGTGGCACCGATCCAGGCGCGGTATCGGGCGGACTTAACGAGGCTGATATCAACTGGAAGATCGCGCAGGCTTGCAAGACAGAGCTTGAGAAATATGGCAATGTTGAGGTGTATGTGACACGTGCGCAGAATGAAACGCTCTCAAGCCTTTCAGCACGCGTTGATCGCGCGGTAGAGCACGGCGCTCAAGTTTTCGTGAGCATCCATATTAATTCAGCGTCTGCAGCGAGTGCTAAGGGCGCTGAGGTCTGGTATCCCAACGATAGTAGCTACAAGAAAGCAGAGACGCATGACGTTGCTAAGGATCTGAGTCAGAAGATCCTTGATGAGTTGGGCGCACTCGGTCTTTCAAAGCGCGGCATCAAGATGAAGGATTCTCAGAACAACAGCAAGTATCCCGACGGAAGTGTGCGAGATTATTATGGTGTGATCGCGTCTTCTCGTGAACATGGCATCCCTGGCATCATCGTCGAGCATGCTTTCATTACCAATACTGATGAAAACAAAAAGCTTGCTGATGACTCCTTCCTCGTTCAGCTCGGCCAGGCCGATGCCCGTGGTATCGCGCAGGCATTCGGTCTTTCGAAGAGCGCTGGTGGTTGGGAGCAGCAAGCGGATGGTTCCTGGAAATACAAGAATGCCGATGGCTCTTATGCCGCAAACACTTGGGTCACGGTCTCTAATAAGCGTTACTGGATCGATGCGAACGGCATCATGGTAACTGGTGTTCAAACCATTAATGGAACTACGTATAGCTTCGATGCATCTGGCGCTTTGCAGACACCAACGGGCTGGCAGCAGATCGAGGGCGCGTGGTATTACTTCGCGCAGTCTGGTGTGGCTCAGACCGGTTGGGCGAAGATAAAGGGTAAGTGGTACTACCTTGATCCTGTCGATGGCAAGATGGCGACCGGTTGGGTAACTGTCGACGGCAAGCGCTAC
>CABRGJ010000255.1 GCA_902470405.1 uncultured Eggerthella sp. | reverse complement strand
CGAGGCGGGCATCGATCTGTGGAGCTTCGATCGTCTCACACAAACCTTCGAACAGCTCTATAAGCAAGAGAACGGAAAATCTATCATCATCATCTCGCACCAAGAGCGCATCATCGAACTCGCGGACGAGATCATTTGCCTGCGCTCAGGCAAGATCGAATCACAGGGCAGCGTGGAAGAGATCCTTCCCCAGCTTGGCCTTTCCGCGAAGGGTAATTCCTATTGTTCGTTCACCGAACCACCCGACTTGCATCTGACCGAGATCTCTACCACTTGTTAGGAGCAATCATGGCTGTTGATCTTTCACCTATCGACGCAGATCTGCTACAAACGCTCACTGACGTTCACGGCATCCCTGCGGGCGCATATAACATCCGCAAAGATGGCGAGCTGCTCACGCGCAGCTCTTCGGCGAACATCGAGATCGCCACAAAGACCGATGAGCCGGGTATCGATATCTTCATCAAAGAAGGCACGCGCGGCGAAAAGGTCTACATTCCTGTCATCCTATCGAAAGCAGGCATGACCGATGTCGTTTATAACACCTTCCATATCGCAGACGACTGCGATGTCACCATCATCGCTGGCTGCGGTATCCATAACGATGCACATGAAAAGGCTGAGCATGATGGCATCCACACGTTCCAGATCGGCAATAACTCACGTGTCAAGTACGTCGAACGCCATTATGGCGAAGGCGCCGGCGATGGCGAGCGCGTACTGAATCCGGTCACGAAAGTCTATATGGGAAGCAATTCTTATTGCGAGATGGAGCTTTCGCAGATCGGCGGCGTAACCTCTACACAGCGTGACACTGACGCGGTGGTAGGTGAAGGCTCGAAGCTCGTATTGCTTGAGAAGCTCCTGACCGAGAACGACCAGATCGCCGTTTCGAACATGAAGGTCGAATTGAAGGGCAACGATTCGAACGTGCAAGTTATCTCACGGAGTGTCGCAAAGGACAGATCGAAGCAGACGTTCAATCCGCTTGTCATCGGCGAAGCAGCATGCAACGCACACGTGCAGTGCGATGCCATCATCATGGGAAATGCAACCGTTACCGCTATCCCCGGCATCGAAGCTGCGCATGAAGATGCACAGCTGGTGCATGAGGCAGCTATCGGCAAGATCGCAGGTGAGCAGATTACGAAGCTCATGACGCTCGGCCTCACCGAGGAAGAAGCCGAGGCAGAGATCCTAGACGACTTCTTGAGTTAGACCAAGGGTTCCGTTGAACCGCTGCCGCTCCTCCAAAAGCGCATGCCACCATCGTGTAAGAACGTGTTTCTGCACTCTTCGGTCGCTATAGTAAGAACGAGACGACCGATGCGATCAAAATGATCGATCACCAATGCGAAAGGGAGCACTCGTGGCACAAGAGGCACTGAACGAGACCATCACCGTGAACGTTTCGAATACCGAAGCGCTCACCCCTGCCCAGATCACCCAAAAAGCGGATGACCTTGGCATAACCAAGACTGAAATGTCATTCGCCCGTAGTTTCATGCTCTCGCTCATGGCGGGTGCTTTCATCTCTATGGGAGCGATGTTCTTCTGCCTGGTAGTAGGCGACCCGAATCTTCCCTTTGCGATCCAACGCGTGCTGGGCGGCTTCCTGTTCTGTCTTGGGTTGATCCTCGTCGTAGTGGCCGGCGCCGAATTGTTCACTGGCAACACCATGATCGTCATGACCGCAGCCAGCAAGCGCATCAAATGGAGTGCTGTCTGGAAGAACTGGATCGTCGTATTCGTTGGTAATTTCATCGGAGCGCTTATCATCGTTGGACTCGTATTCTTGTCAGAGATGCCCAGTATGAATGGCGGACAGATAGGTCAGACCATGGTCAGCGTTGCTGCGGGCAAGATGCACGCAGGCTGGCTCGCACTGTTCGCTAAGGGCATCATGTGTAACTTCCTTGTGTGCTTGGGCGTCTGGATGGCATACGCTTCGAAGACCGTTGCAGATAAGGTCCTGGCTGTCCTCTTCCCTATCACCGCATTCGTAGCCTGTGGTTTCGAACACTGCGTCGCCAACATGTTCTTCTTGCCGATGGGTGCACTGCTGGCATCGTTTGACATCGCTCCCGCAGGCATCGATCCTGCCACGGTGAACATGATGGGTGCGCTCTATAATTGGTCCGC
>CABRGJ010000254.1 GCA_902470405.1 uncultured Eggerthella sp. | reverse complement strand
CTCGGATACAAAGCGCGCATCTGCAATGCTGACGATGAAGAGGTGCCGCATGGCGAAGTAGGCGAGATCCAGATCAAGGGCGATCGAGGACGCTCGGTGATGTTGGAGTATTACAACAATCCTGAAGCGACCGCAAACACCTTCACGAATGACGGCTGGCTCAAGACTGGCGATCAAGGTTATCAAGATGATAACGGTTGGTTCTACTTCGTCGATCGCAAGGTTAACATGGTAAAGAGGTCAGGCGAGAACATCTCAACTACCGAGATCGAAGAGATCCTTGAAGAGCATCCGCTCATTGCTGAAGCTGCCGTGATCGGTGTTCCTGATCCGATCCGCGATCAGGCTATCAAAGCCTACGTGCGCTTCGTACCGGGTCAGAGCTTAGCTCTTGAGGAGGTCGATCAATACTGCAAGGATCACATGGCATCGTTCAAGGTCCCGTCATTCTATGTGGTCGTTGATGATTTCCCGCGCACCTGCAGCATGAAGATCGAGAAGAAGCTTTTGGGTTAAGAAAGCAACTGAAACAAAACAGCACGTCAAGGCGCAATAGAAAGCATGCGCATCAAGTGAGCAAGCAAGGTGAGAGAACATGGGACGAGCGATCAAGAAGATTACGCGAGCAGTAAGTCCTCCTACAGCTGCGCCCGTTGTCGCTTCAGCAGATACGGGCGCGGCTGTTTTCGAAGGCGCAACAACTTCCTGCCCAGGAACGACAACCGCGCCTCCTGGCAAAAGCGAGCACGCCATCGATGCCACCGTTGACGGGGTGGCCACCAAAGTCAAGAAAGTCGTCACCAAGACGATCGACGATGTCTCGATGACGCCCTTCTTGCGCAAGATCACCTTCTTCTCAAGTGGAGGTGCATTCCTAGATGGCTACGTCCTTGCCATTATCGGCGTGGCATTAACTCAGATCACACCGCTCTTCAACCTCGATACCATCTGGAGCGCTGCGGTAGGCGCTTCGGTCTTTTTAGGTATCTTCTTCGGTACTATCTTTGGCGGTTGGTTGACCGATCTTGTGGGGCGGCGCGTCATGTTCATCGTCGATGTGCTGGCCATTGGTGTGTTCTCTGTGCTCTCGGTTTTGGCCTCCGATCCGCTCCAGCTGGTCTTGGCGCGTTTCGCGATCGGCGTTTTCGTGGGCGCAGACTACCCTATTGCCACCTCGCTCATAGCTGAATTCACGCCTAAAGAGCACCGATCGATCTCGATGGGCGTAGTGTCAGCAGCGTGGTACCTAGGAGCAACAGCAGCCGCATTCGTCGGTTTTGCGCTGATAGGGTTCGAAGATGGCTGGAAGTGGATGCTGGGTAGCGCGGTGATCCCCTGTGTCATCCTGTTGATCGGACGACATGATATTCCTGAATCGCCATTGTGGCTACAGAGCAAGGGGCGTTTCAAGGAGGCGCGTGCGGTCATGGATCGCGTGTTCGGCAAGGACATCGAGATCGATGAAGCCGAGCAACCCACAAAGACCTCGGTCAGGCTATTGTTCAAATCGGGGTATTTCAAGCGTATCATCTATCTGGGCATCCTGACCTTATGCCAGGTTGTTCCTATGTATGCTATCTATACATTCGGCCCTGCTATCATGACAGCGTTCGGCCTTTCCGAAGGGCCGATGGCGATCTTAGGCGAGAGCGCGGTAAGCCTCTTCTTCCTGATCGGCACGATCCCAGCTATGTTCTGGCTCAACTCCCTTGGACGCCGCCCGCTTCTGATCGGCTCGCTATTCTTCATGGCGGTTGGACTGGTGATCTTGGGAATCTTCCCGAATGCACCGATCCTGGTCGTGATCATCGCATTCGGGCTTTACGCGTTCTTCAGCGGCGGACCGGGTATCTTGCAGTGGCTCTACCCCAACGAACTCTTCCCTACCAACGTGCGCGCATCCGCAGTGGGTATCTCGATCTCGATCTCTCGCGTTGGCACGATCATCTCGACCTACTGCACGCCGCTCATGCTCGAGAACTTCGGCATTGGGCCGACCATGCTGGTGGCTGCCGGACTCGTCATTTTGGGATTGGTGCTCTCGGTACTTATGGCGCCCGAGACGCGCGGACAATCGTTACACGAATCGAGCACGATCGACTAGCGGCTATTCCACTCGCTCCCCTTAAGTTTCACCATAACAAGAACCCAAAACGAG
>CABRGJ010000253.1 GCA_902470405.1 uncultured Eggerthella sp. | reverse complement strand
ACCCGCCGAGAGCGCGCGGATGTTCGCATCTTGGATCACGGGCCCTTCGGCAGTCGGATCGGAGAAGGGGATGCCGAGTTCGATGATGCTCGCACCCGCATCCGCGAACATGCGCACGAGCGCGCAAGTGGTTTCCATGTCAGGGTCCCCGCAGGTTATGAACGGGATGAATGCTTTTTTGGAGCCAAAAGCGGCGCGGATGGATTCGTTACTCATGGATATCCTCTCCTCGGTAGCGGGCAATGGCGGCGCAGTCCTTGTCGCCACGTCCTGAAAGGGTCACGACGATGATCTGATCGGGCGACATATCGGGCGCGATCTTCAGGGCATGCGCGAGAGCATGTGAGCTCTCGATCGCGGGAATGATACCTTCGGTGCGGCTCAAGTATTCGAACGCATGCACTGCTTCATCGTCGGTCACGGCAACATATTCGGCGCGTCCTGTATCGTGCAGCATCGCATGCTCAGGCCCGATGCCGGGATAGTCGAGGCCGGCGCTGATGGAGTAGACTGGCGCGATCTGCCCGTATTCGTCTTGGCAGAAGTAGCTCTTCATACCATGGAAGATACCGAGCGATCCGGTCGAGATCGTGGCTGCGGTCTCCCAGGTATCGATACCGCGTCCAGCCGCCTCGCAGCCGATCAGGCGCACATCGGTATCGTCGATGAAGTTATAGAACGTTCCCATCGCGTTCGAGCCACCGCCTACGCATGCCATCACCACATCGGGCAGACGGCCTTCCTTCTCAAGGCATTGTGCTTTGATCTCAGCAGAGATGACCGATTGGAAATCGCGCACGATGATAGGGAAGGGATGGGGCCCCATTGTCGATCCGAGGCAGTAATGCGTATCTTCCATGCGCGAAGTCCATTCACGCATGGTTTCACTGACCGCATCTTTCAGTGTTGCGGTGCCTGAATCGACCGGGTGTACCTGTGCACCTAAGAGGCGCATCTTATAGACGTTGAGCGCCTGACGCTCGGTGTCCTCTCTACCCATGAACACTTCGCACTCAAGATCGAGCAGTGCTGCAGCGGTAGCAGTAGCCACTCCGTGCTGGCCGGCTCCTGTCTCGGCGATCAAGCGCGTTTTGCCCATCTTCTTTGCGAGCAAAGCCTGACCGAGCACGTTGTTGATCTTGTGCGCTCCGGTATGATTCAGATCCTCGCGCTTGAGATAGATCTTCGCGCCACCGAGCTCCTTGCTCAGGCGCTCAGCGAAATAAAGACGCGAGGGGCGTCCAGCATATTCGTTCAGAAGCTCCGTAAGTTCAGCTTTGAACTGAGGATCGTCTTTATAGTGAAAGTATGCCTCCTCCAGTTCGTTGACGGCATTCATCAGTGTTTCAGGCACGTATTGTCCGCCGTGGATGCCGAATCGTCCGTTTTCATTGGTCACGCTGGTTCCTCCTTCTTGGGATAGATGGTTCGTGTTGACTTGTTGCGCGGCACGGTGGAGCGCCTTCATGAACGCAGCCATAGCTGCGGGATCTTTGCGCGGGCGGGACGGTTCGCTCTCGTTCGAAGCACGTTCGATGCCGCTTGACACGTCGATGATAGTGGGCGTACAGGCGTGAAGCGCTGCAGCGATATTCTGTGCGGAAAGTCCACCGGCAAGTGCATACGGGCGCTTCATGCTTGCGAGCAGTTCCCAGGGAAATGCTCGTCCCTCGCCTTTGCCTCCATCAAGGAGCACCATATCGGCGCTCGATCGGTTTGCTCTATCAATATCGTTTGCGCATGTAACTTCGAAGGCTTGCCAGATCTCAAGCGCTGAAGCAAGCGCGCGCAATTGTGCAATGAAGGTCTCATCTTCGCTTCCGTGCAATTGCGCGATCTGGATGATGTCGTCGTGCGCGAGCTGTGCGATCGTGCGCGCGTCTTCATCGACGAATACACCCACGACAGGGATCGGCTCATCAAGAGCAGCACGTATCTTGAGCGCGGTAGGGGCATCTACTGCGCGTTTGCTGCGTGGCCAGAAGACCAACCCGAGGTAGTTGGGATGAAGCGCACATGCTGCACGCGCGTCTTCAGCACAGGTGATGCCACAGAATTTTACGGCAGGCACGCTCGTCATCTTGCGCCCCTTCCTTCAAGCGCAGCCTTTCGCATCGAAGCGATCAGTTCGCGTTTCGCTTTACTGCGCATCAGTGCTT
>CABRGJ010000252.1 GCA_902470405.1 uncultured Eggerthella sp. | reverse complement strand
CGTATGAAGGTGCTGTTGCGTCGACGCGTTAAACCTTCGCGTTTTGTTCATAGCGTCATGGTTGCTGAAACGGCCGAGAAGATGGCTCATGTCTATGGGGTCGATCCGCGTCTTGCACGTATCGCAGGGCTGCTGCACGATTGGGATAAAGCGCTCTCGCCGAAGCGGTTGCGCGACCGCATTGCGCACTACCAGCTTGCTATCGATGGGCCGACGCAGATCAACATGCCTCAGCTTCTGCATGGCCCTACCGCCGCAGCGGTGCTTGCAGATGAGTTCCCTGAATTCGGAGAAGAGGTCTTTCAGGCTATCGAGCGTCATACCGTGGGTGGTCTTCGCATGACGCCGCTCGACATGATCGTGTTCTGTGCCGATAAGCTCGAACCAGGCAACGATGTGCAAGTCTATCGCGATCTGTACGATCAGATCGGCCAGATCGACCTGCGCGATCTGTTCTTGGCAGTACAGCGCGAGGGTCTTATCTATTTGTTACGTTCGGACAGACCGCTGAATATCGATGCGGTCGAAGTTTGGAATTTCTACTGCGCTGAACGTCAGCGCGATGGTGAATAAGGAGTATTCGATGACCGAGAATCTTTCTGCTCGCGAGTGCGCTCTTATCGCTGCGAAGGCAGCCGATGAACACAAAGCGACCGATATCATGGTGCTCGAGGTAGGGCAACTCGTGGATGTGACCGAGTATTTCGTCATCGCCACCGCACGCAATACGCCACACGTCGGCGCTATCCTCGAAGCGATGGAAGATGCGCTGCGCACCAAGGCGGGAGTGAAGCCGTTTTCGCGTGAAGAAACGAAGGACCATACATGGGAATTGCTCGATTATGGCAATTTCATCATCGATGTATTTCAGCCTGAGGCGCGCGAATACTATCGATTGGAAACGCTTTGGAATGACGCACCGATCGTCGATCTGGCAGAGGCGGGCATTGAGCATCCAGAGTATTCAGAACGTATCGCACAGCTGGTCGAGAAGATGGAGTCTACTAAGGCATAGAACAGCAGTGCTCACAATGGGATGAGCGCTATTATGAGCGTGCAGCTTTGCAGACCCCATTGATTCTTATCGACAAAACGGCTCATACGAGCCGTTTTGCTTATCTAGCCTTCAAGTCCGATATCGTTGAAGTACTCTAGCCACTTCTTGAACGATTCATCGCTGATGGCATGCTCCATTTGGCAAGCTTCTTCCTCTGCAATTTCAGGATCGAGTCCGATTCTTTTGACAAGGAAGCGCGTGAGCATCTCGTGACGCTTCAGCACCGCAGAGCCGTAGGTATAGCCTTCTTCCGTGAGCGTGATATCACCATAGAATGGCTGGTCGAGCAATCCTGCTGCTTTCAGGCTGGCGATGGCTTTCGATACCGATGCTTTCGAGACGTTCATCTTCGTAGCAACGTCGACCGAGCGAACAGGATGAGAAGGTGAACCGCCTAACATAACGATCGCTTCAAGGTAATCTTCATGGGACATTGAGACTTTTTCGTTGCTCACGATACAACTCGCTTTCAGGTGTGAATTCATGCAAGAAGCGTGATTTGTGGCCGTTTTCCTGAAGATCGACCGTCGCTTCGAACAAAGGACTGTTTGAGCATTATTGATAGTATACTGATTAACTGCAATAAAACCCTACGAAGGAATGCAGATGATTCATAATCGTTATATTGATACACGTGGAAATGTCGAAGAGCCTATCACCTTCACCGAAGCATTAGTAAAAGGACTTGCGCAGGGTGGCGGTCTATTCGTTCCTCAGTCGCTTCCTTCGTTCACTCTTGATGAGATCATTGCGATGGCCGATCTGCCGTATGCGAAGCGCGCTGCAAAGATATATCAGGCGTTTGGCACTGATCTTGATGATGAGACCATCGATCGTTTGATGCGAGCGACCTATGGATCAGCATTCGATACTGAAGAGATCTGCCCCATCACCTCGCTCGACGACAATACGCATGTGCTAGAGCTCTGGCATGGTCCCACAAGCGCATTCAAGGATATGGCGCTGCAATGCTTACCTCATTTCTTTAGTGAGAGCGCTGAAAAATTGCGTCGTGAGGGCGTGATCGACAACACGTTTCTGATCCTGGTCGCTACTTCGGGCGATACGGGCAAGGCTGCACTCGAGGGATTCAAGGATAAGGATGGTGTTCAG
>CABRGJ010000251.1 GCA_902470405.1 uncultured Eggerthella sp. | reverse complement strand
AACGTTGGGGATGCCGAGCTCCTGTGCAGCATCGACGAAGGTGTTCACTACGATCCTGTCGCGCTGATCAGGGGAGAGCTCATGCAGGATGTCTTGTACGAGAGCGATGTAGTCGCGCTCGGAAAGATCCTTTTCACGCACGATCACGCGATCGACCCCGGCGGCGCACAGTTTTGCAACGCGCAGAGGCAGGGGTTCTGTGCACAGCCCGCGATTGGTGATGGCAATGATCGGAAACGACATGGTTCGTTCGGCCTTCCTTACACGTAGACGTAATCGTTCATGACCGGCTGCAGCCCGCGCTCGCGAATGGCGCTCACTACTTCATCGACCGTGCGGCCATCGGCGATCTCGAATTGGTCGTCGCCCTGCCCTTCGCCTTCATGACCGCCGATGCCGGTCGATACGCCGGCCGATATCTTGGTCGCAGCGATATCGATCACGTTGTTGCGAAATCCTTCGCGCTCGCGCGTCGAGATGGTCATGCCGGCAAAGGGTAAGAAGATGCGATAGGCGCACATGACCTGCAGTAGCTGGCGCTCGTGCACATCATGAGGGTTGATCTGGTCGTTGTTGGCGATAGGACGCAGGCGTGGGCATGAGAACGAGATCTCGGCATGCGGATACTTCTTTTGCAGGAGAGAGGCGTGCATGCCTGTTGCGAAGGCATCGCGTCGGAAATCCGCGAGCCCTAGAAGCGCCGCGAAGGCCACGCCGCGCATGCCGCCCATGAGCGCGCGCTCCTGCGCTTCGAGGCGGTAGGGGAATACGCGCTTGTGGCCCGCAAGATGCAGCTGCTCATAGCGCTCAGAATCGTAGGTCTCTTGGAAGACGGTCACGTAATCAGCACCGCATTCGCGCAGGTAAGCGTACTCATCCGTGTTCATGGGATAGACTTCAAGTCCAACGTTCTTGAAGTATTTCGATGCGATCTTGCAAGCTTCGCCGATGTATTCGACCGTGCTCTTCGTGCGGCTCTCGCCTGTTAGGATGAGGATCTCTTCGAGCCCGGTCTGCGCGATGGCCGCCATTTCTGCTTCGATCGCCTCGGCATCGAGTTGGGCGCGACGGATCTTGTTGTGGCAATTGAAGCCGCAATAGATGCAGTAGTTCTCGCAGTAGTTCGCCAAGTAGATCGGAGTGAAGAGATAGACATTATCCCCGAAGAAGCGGCGTTTTTCGGCACGTGCGCGCTGCGCCATCTGTTCGAGATAGGCTTCGGCAGCAGGGGAGAGCAATGCGGCGAAATCGCGGGGCGTGACAGGATCGGCCTTCAGCGCAGCTTCGACATCGCTACCGGTGAAAGCATCGGGGTCGTACGTCGCGAATGCCTCTTCGACCTGCTGTCGGATGGAGGGGTCGATCTGCTCCATATCGGGTAGATAGGCAAGATGGTCGATCTTGTTCTCGACCTCGAAGACGGTGATGCCCTCCATAGGCTGATGTTCTGCGATCTTTTTTGCCATCAGTCCTCCAAGAATCCCGTGAGCGGAGAGGATGCGACCGCGCCTTTTTCGATCACGCGTCCAAGGCCTGCAAGATACGCTTCGCGACCTGCTTCGATGGCGAGTTTGAATGCATGCGCCATAGTGGCCACGTCGCCTGCAGTTGCAATCGCGGTATTCGCCATCACGGCAGCCGCTCCCATCTCCATGGCTTCAGCAGCTTGCGAAGGGCGTCCGATGCCTGCATCTACGATGATGGGCAGGTCGATCTCATCGATCAGGATCTGGATGAAGTCTTTTGTGGCAAGCCCCTTATTCGAGCCGATGGGAGCGCCCAGCGGCATGACGGCGGCAGCGCCTGCTTCGACCAGGTCACGCGCGACATTCAGATCCGGATACATATATGGCAGTACGACGAAACCCTCGTTCGCGAGGATCTCGGTCGCTTTGATGGTCTCGAAGTTGTCAGGCAGAAGATACTTAGAATCACGCATGATCTCGATCTTCACGAAGTCACCGCAGCCCAGTTCACGAGCGAGACGCGCGATGCGCACCGCCTCTTCTGCATTGCGCGCGCCTGAGGTGTTAGGGAGCAGCGTTACGTTGTCGGGGATATGTTCGAGAATCGAGTCAGTCTCGGAGTTCGCTCGGCGAAGTGCGAGCGTGATGATCTGGGCACCAGCATGCTGGATAGCCGCTTCGACCAGGTCGAGGGAATACTTTCCTGACCCCA
>CABRGJ010000250.1 GCA_902470405.1 uncultured Eggerthella sp. | reverse complement strand
ACCAAGGTTGTTTACGAACAGGTGGGCGTTCCGACGCCAAAATCCGTATTGCTTTTGAGTCCTGATGAGATGAGCGCGTCCCAGGTCGTTGAGGAATTTGGCACGTCTTGCGTAATAAAAGCTGCTACAGAAGGTAGCGCGCTCGGTGTGTATCTTTGCAACAGCCTCGAAGAGATCGAATCTGCTTTGCAGAAGGTGTTCGAGATCGACGATAAGGTCATCATTGAGACATTGATCAAAGGCGATGAATATACGGTTGGCGTGCTCGGAACGAAAGATCCACGTGTGCTTCCGGTCATTCAGATCATTCCCATCAACGAATTCTATGATTTCGAGTCGAAGTACGCAGAAGGCGGCTCTAAGCATGTTTGCCCCGCTCCTCTTTCTGACGATTTGACCAAGAAGGCACAAGATATTGCTCTTTTAGCGCACAAAGGCCTTGAGTGCAGCGGTGTTTCGCGTACCGATCTGCTCTTGGATGAGCATGGTGATTTTTGGGCGCTCGAAACTAACACGATTCCAGGCATGACGCCTACATCATTGCTACCCGATGCCGCTCAAAGCATAGGCATGAGCTTCACGGAACTTTGTATCGGTCTTATTTCCGATGCTTTGGAGAATGCACGCGCATAAACCGCTCTTCTAACGGCGCTTCATTACGCAGCACGAAACTGAAAGACGCCTAAACCACGAGGCTTTCTGCATGGCCCTTAGTCGTGCCTGATGAGGTGTTTAGGTACTGCGAATGGTTAGAACATGCCGCATGATTGCATAGCGAAGACGATCGCTGCAACGACGATGATAATAAAACCCCAGCTCGCGACCGTACAGCCGATACGGCTTTTACGCGCTTGCGCTACCATTCGGTCAGTAGAGGAGCGCTGTGTCTTTATGAAGGTCGACTCCTTCTTCAACTGAGGAAGCGGGACGCGAGCGGTTGGGACCCAAAGGCCCTTGCTCTCGATAACGCGCGAAATGCCGTTATTTCCAAGATCGATGGCAGGACGAATGCCCTTTGCGAGTTGTTCCCCGATCGTTTTCGCGAATGTGGCAAAGGCCTCTGTGTGAGTTGGATCGTAAGCCATCAATACCACCTGACCCCAATACTTGCCGGGCTTAGGGTCTTCAGAGAATGCGACGCAGGCGAGCATAGCGACGATCGTCCAGCCCTTCGCTTCGAAAACATCGATCTTCTGTGCGACCTTTTCAGACAAAACACCCATACGCAGGCCAAAGGGGTTTACGATCCATGCTTGACGTTTTTGCTCGCTATAGTCCATCTCGATGGTGTAAGGATCGCCTACCAGGTTATCTGCCCCCATGAAAGAAGTCGCCGTTTTGCGATCGGGGCAGGAAAAGTCAGCGTAGGTTCCGAAATAACCGATCTCTGGCATGTTTTCTCCTAGAAGTCATCTGATAGTGAGCGTTCAATCGCTGTATAAATGATAGTCTTACCGATATGGAAAAACAAAACATGACCGAGACGTCACCGCTTAAAACATATATTCTCGAAAATACCCCCGACCGCATTCGTGAGCGCTATGAATCCTTGAAGGCGTATGCCGAGACGCACCGATTTGGCGTGCTTGATGAGGATGTCGTGGTGCTCGACACCGAGACTACGGGTTTTTCGTTCAATCACGATGAGCTCATTCAGATAGCAGCAGCCCGTATGCGCTTCGGCGAGATTGCTGAATGGTACATCACATTCGTGAATCCAGGTAAAGAAATACCTGATGAAGTGGCACATTTAACGAATATTCATGATTCCGATGTTGCTGATGCGCCCGATCCCGATTCAGCGCTTGAAGGCCTTGTCGAATTTGTAGGTGATTCGCTTGTTGTGGCGCACAATGTTGGTTTTGACCGAACGTTCGTCACGAAGCGCACGAGCGGTGCCGCGCTAAAAAACAACGTATGGATCGATTCGCTCGATCTTGCACGCATTGCACTCCCGCGTCTCAATTCGCATCGCCTTCTCGATTTGGTGCGAGCGTTTGGAGGAGCGGATTCTACACATCGTGCAGACGACGACGTAGCGGCAACATGTCTGGTCTATCGTATTTTGTTGGCTGCGGTAGCTACCATGCCCGAACCTTTGGTGAAGCATATTGCAGAGATGGCGGAGGTCGATCAGTGGAACACGGCCTTCGTGTTCAAAAAATTAGCAAATCCTGATGCC
>CABRGJ010000249.1 GCA_902470405.1 uncultured Eggerthella sp. | reverse complement strand
GCAGACGAGCGCGACCGCACGTCCAGTCGCCTTCGCAAGTCCGAGCGCAAAGAATGCTGCACCTCGTTCATCCACGTCAACATATACCTCGAGCGAAGAAGCATAGGCCATCATCGAAAGCGGAGTCGAGCGCGAACCAGGGCTCACCACCACATCTTTTACTCCGCCACGTTCGAGCTCGTCGAAGAAAGCACCTATATAGCGGGCGAGATGCGCAGATGCAGTGGCGTCGGCGCCCGCAGCTGACACATTCATATCCTGTTCAGTCATCATCAGTCCCCTTGGAATGCGCTCAAGATCGTTTGGAACTTCATATCTATCTCGGTGAACTCGGCTGCAGTCTCGCTTCCTTCCACAACACCGCAACCAGCATAGATCCATCCAGCCTCACCATCGAAAACGCCCGAGCGGATCGCAACCGAGAACTCCCCATTATCCTGAGAATCCACGATGCCAACGGCGCCTCCGAAGAACCCACGACCATACGGCTCGATCTCGCGCAGCGACATGAGCGCTTCGCCCACAGGCAATCCCGCAAGCGCTGGTGTAGGATGCATCTGCTCCATGAGCGAATAGAGCGAGACGCCTTCCATCACGTGCGCTCGAGCAGGAGTATGAAGATGCTGCACATGCTTCAGCGGCAGGATAGAGGGAGTGCGCGGGATATCAACTTGATAGCAATTGCGCTCGAACACTTCGCGGATGAAACGCACCACGTAATCGTGCTCAGTACGATTCTTCACATCGTTCATCAGAAAATCTGCAAGAGACGCCTGTTCTTGGTCATCGACGCCGATAGCGGCGGTACCCGCAAGGCACATGCTCTCAACTTCGTCACCTTGCTTGCGGATGAGCAGCTCAGGTGTGCATCCGCAGAAGAATACATCACCATACCGATAGAGGAACACCGTTCCCTGTGCCTTGCCATCGATCAGGTTCAGAAGTACGTCCTTAGATGAGAAGGGGGAATCGGCTAGCACTGCCTGGCGACGCGAAGGAACGAGCTTTTTCACACGCCCGGATTCGATCACGCCTAATGTGCGTTCCATCTCTTCAGCCCACGCTTCATAACTATCAGGAATGACCCGACAGTCGATCGCACGACGGGTGCGGCGGGGCGCCTCTTTCGCATGACGCAAGAACCGCTCGACGCGGCCCTGGTAAACAGGTCCTAAACTGTTGACCTGCAGGAAGCTTCCTTGTTCGTTCTCGATCAACACAATCTCAGGGATCATGAATCGAAGACGCGGAAAGGCCTGCATCATCTCGTCAGCGGGCTTAGGGTTGGTGGCATCGAAACGATTGAACGAGAACATCGCAGCTGGAACCTGCACTTCACCCTGCAAGATGAACTCCGTATCTTCTACGGATGGAAGGGCTATGCAGCGTCCCAATCCCATATAGCGATACGGCATATCCTTGCGATAGTAGACGAATTGATCGGTGAAGCCTTTTTGCAAGACACAATACGCATCGACCAGATCGCAATCGATCGGTATCGAATAGGAGTAGAGCTTCGCCACCTGCGCCCCCTTAGTAATACAGCGTGTTCGCTTCTATTCTATCACGGAGAAGTTGTGCGCTATCTTGAGCGAAAAACGCCTGTGATAGCCCTCTATAATGCCTGATTAACACGTTCATCCCATAAAATAATCCGTTCGCCTTGCAAAGGTTTCAATATGGTATTGAAATCGTAATAATGCTGGTGTGGCTAATCCCCCCTCCAAGCCACCCTTTTTCCTTCAGAAGATGGTCATCTCCCCCTTCAGATCATCTTCTATTCGGAACTCGTGACCCTTGAGTTCCATCTCTCTTCGTGGCCCGGATCTTCCGGGCCCCACGAAGGCCCCTTCCTTTTCAATGAGCCGTCCCCCTTGGCTCATTGAACCTTTTTCCAACTTCCGCGTACCTTTTATGAACTTTATGCACGTACATGAACGGTTTCGCGTAAAATTAAAAAGCTTGATAGCGCGCAGCGTTTCGCTCGCTCGCTATCAACCACTCTATTACCTACGGAAAGGACGTTACGTGAAGGTTCGAAAATCGAAGCCTCACAGTAATTAGTCTTTAACCTCCCCTCGAGGGTCTCCTTCGTCGCGGTGGCTAAAGACAACTGCGATGAAAAAGGTTCACCTCTGCTGGTGCGTCCGCGCCCAGAAGCGATCTCGTGTGAACCGTAAAAGGAGATCCAT
>CABRGJ010000248.1 GCA_902470405.1 uncultured Eggerthella sp. | reverse complement strand
TCGGCAAGAGATTGACTGCCAAAACGATCCAACGTGCAGTTCCTCTTGTCTCTGCTCTCATCGGCGCTCTATTCGACTTCGGCGAAATGAAAAAGGTCCTCGAATTTGCTGACATCTTTTATCGCAAACGCTTCCTGCTTGAAAAAGCTGAAAGACAGAGGCTGCTTCTTGAGCAAAACGAATCAGGTGACATATAGGTAAAGCTATTATAGCTACGAATACGATTAAGGGTAGGGTCAAGGCTGCAACGTTGAAGTGAATCGATCTCATTCTTGTGACGTGCCCTCATGATCGGCTGCAACGTACGCAGCTCTTCGGCATCGATCTGGCCATCTGCGAACATCTTGCAATATGTCCGATAGAAATCTAAGTCATCACGTGAGAGCTTTGCGCCGCTTTCAGCGGCGTTAATAAGGATCGTCAAATAATCCAAAGCTGCATATTGGCACACCAACTCATCCTGAATACGACCCCGCATAGTGTTGCGCTGAAACACCTGATAGAACTTCAAATTGTTGTAATGCATCACCAGTGAGTCAATCTCGTTAGCCTGCTGTTGAAAAACTGCTTCAAGCTGATCGAGGCTATCCTGAAAACTGATAACTTGCTTTCGGAGGTCTTCGACTTTCGGCTGCCTTCTGAAGATACCCTCAATGAACGATCCTGCGCCATGACAAACATCAGCAATCGCGATCATGACCGTATCTATCATAGATTCCCTCTTGCCTCGAATTGCTGAACATCCATTGAGCCAAAAAGCTGACGAGAGTTCTGCTCACCTGCATTCCGACCCTTCAATTATACGCCAATCAGGACGTTCAACTGCAATTTTAGTGCTAGTGCTTAGAGGGAAGTCCGGCACGAACAGTCCTACATGATGCCCTATTGGCGCATGATATCTTGCACCTTTACTGGAAGCTCGTCAAAGCGGACTTCTTTCCATTCCACCACACCACGAATAGGTGTGACCTTGAGACAGAGATATGCGCCTTCTCGCAATTCTCGCTCCGTCCCGAACGAGATCTCCTTCTCGCTGCCATTCTTATCATAAGCTGGCAGCGAATAAGACAGGCTCATTCCTCCTGTCAGGTCGATCACCCCACCCTTCGATTCCACTTCGCTTGCCCGTTCATTGTCGACCTGAGTGTAATAGAACTCGTCAGCTGCTCCTGAAAGCAACATACCTCCAAAGCCAATCACTGCAACGCACAACACAACGATCGCAGCCGCCGCAATTCCAGCACGCTTATCCATGCCATTTCCTCCTTACGAGACGCCTGTTCTACGTGCTATCGATCATAGAGACCAAGCGGGTTGCTCTGCCATCGATTCGTCTTACATCAACCTTACGTTTCTGCAAGGAAGCTTGGAGTATAAATAGCACCGCTGATATCTTCTGCTATTTATATAAAATGTTAGATAATATAATTAACGATCAATTTTTATCCCGTTATTTATACTATTTCTAAAATCGTATAAATAACAATTGTATTCTCGTCGTGTTATTCATACTATGAAACTACTGCACAAAGCGGGAAGTGCCTATCATTCAACATCAAAACAAGCAACACAGGCACCATAAAGAAACAGACGAGTACAAGCCAGGAGGAAACATGGAATACCGCGATCTCGCAACGCTCTATCATATGGATTCCTCTTCTTCGCGCGACAAGAATGCTGAAGAGCTTCTCGAGCAACGTCTCTCAAGCCCCTCGACCTTCAACTTGAATATCACCCTTGGCAACAACGCACTTTTCGTTGCCGTCCCTCGAGAGCTCAGTGCGCTCAACCAACGAGTGCTCGAGCGCGAACGCAAGATCACCAAGCTCATGCAAGCCTTGCCTGGACCTGCGGGCAGCGAAGTGCTTCGCAGCTTGGTCATTGACGAAGTGGTAATGAGCAACAACATTGAAGATATACATAGCACCAGGGTGCAAATCGAGCATGCTCTTTCTGCGAGCGACACCGACAAACCCCAAATCAAAAGATTTCGCGAATTCGCAAAGCTCTATATCGAGTTAAGCTACGGTGATTATTCACGTTCTGAAACTGTTGAAGATATTCGCATGATCTATGACAGGATCATGAGCGACGAACATATCGAATATCCACCCGATGGAAAACTGTTTCGCAAGGATTCTGTCTCTGTCACCAATGGTCTCAAAACAGTACATCAAGGAATACTGCCCGAATCTGCGAT
>CABRGJ010000247.1 GCA_902470405.1 uncultured Eggerthella sp. | reverse complement strand
CGTAAAGCTGATCACCAATATCACCGAACACACGACGCAAAAACCCCTCATCACGCGAGAATGCGTTGAGCTTACCTGTCCTGCGATAGATCGCACGCATGAGGTATACGAAGAGCGTCGTTGTGATGATGGAGAAAACGACCGCGATGACGCGCGAGACAATGCCTTCGACTCCCACTGGATAAACGAGCAAGAGCAAATACCCCATGCCTAACCAATAGAAATTGCGCGGTAGATAATCGTCAGAATTCGCGATCGTGATGAAGAATAGGTACAATGGCGTGACCACGATGAACGAGATCTGGCTCAGACCAGCGAACGTTGCGCAAAGGCACATCACGATCATCCAGCATGAACGCCTTAGATAATTCGCAAACGAAAGACCTGGTTCTTCAACGATAGTACGTGCGAAAAACAAAAAAACAATGCCAAGCAGCGCATCAGATACACCAAAAGCAGCATAAACAGCGAAGAAGAGGACGACGAAGAACGCGATAAAAGGAAGCGCATCGAACACTTTACGACAAAGCGATGTGCAATATGAGATATCTCTCACTGTCATATTGGCATTCTAACAAGCCAAACCAAAAGAGTCGTCGCGCAAAAAAGGCGTACGCAAAATGCGCACGCCTTGCATGATCCACATCAACTGCGATGCGATGAACGATCTATTTGCAGATGAGCACAGGAATGTCGGAATTGCGCAACACACCAAAGCTCACGCTGCCGAGCATGCCGCGGATCGCACCCAATCCACGCGACCCCATGCAAATAAGATCGCATTCGTAACGCTGCGCGGTCTCGATGATGGTCTCGACCGTATAGATGCCATAGATGACCTCGACCGTAAGATCACCTTTGAAGTCCTTCACCAGATCGGCGATATCAGCCTCAAGCTTCTTGTCGCTTTCCTCGGTACGTTCCTGCACCGCATCAGCAAAATCTTCCTTAGAAACGAGCGAAACGCCCATACCAAAGCCCGTCTGATTGAAGCTACTGAAAACGAGATCTTGCGGCGGGGCGCTTACCTCTGCAACATGAATGGAAGCGTTCTCTTTATCTGAGACCATCTTGATCGCTTCGCGCAAAGCCTCTTTCGCATGATCGGATCCGTCGTATGGGACGAGAATGTTAGTAAATGACACGATGGCCCCCTTCAACCCTGATTCATTTGCCCATAAGTATACCTTTAATCGCAGCGTCTCGCCTAAAGATCGAGCAGTTTCGCGCGATTGTCGCTATATTGGAAGAATGAAGAGGATGTGAAGTTAATCGCTTTATCACTCTACTGTGCTAAAGTATTGATTCGTTCTCATACCTGCTGGAAAGAAGGCGACTTGAAGACCATGAATTACATAACACCCATCGGCTTTCGCGATGTGATGAGCGATGAAGCGCTTGTTCGTGAAGAACTCACCTATCGTGTGCAGAAATGCTTTGCCGAACATGGGTATGCCCCGATCGAGACTCCTACGCTCGAGGTGCTCGATGTCATGGAAGCAGGCGGTCATGTACCTGCCTCTCCCTTCAAGCTCTTCGACTCGCGTGGCGATCTTCTAGCCATGCGCCCTGATGTTACGATGCAGATCGCACGTATGTGTGCGACACGCATCACCTCATTCGATCCTGCAGTGAAACTTCGCTATACCCAGCGTGTGTTTCGTGAGAAGACCGCTGAAGCAGCTGCGCGTGAACTCACGCAGATGGGCGTCGAGTGTCTCGGCGAATCAGGCGTAGAGGCCGATGCGAACATCATCGCGCTCTTCGCCGAAGTGCTTTCGGTCACGCGCCTGAACGAATATCGCATCGCGCTCGGTTCCGCGCGCGTGCTGAACGACCTGGTTTCTCAGTGCGCCATGGATGACGCCTGGCAAAGCGATATTTACCAGGCATTCCACACTTCGAACTTCGTTGCGCTCGCATCGCTCACAGAAACGAACGCGGGTAACCAAGATGCTATTCGCGCGCTTGCGAAGCTTCCTTCATTGCGCGGTGGTGCAGAAGCACTCCAGGAACTGCGTGCACTGCTCATGCCCATCGGGTGCGCAGACGGTATCGATGAGCTCGAGGCGCTCTATGGCCTGCTGCTCGAACGTGGCATGAAGGATATCGTGCTCATCGACTTCACGGTCATGAGTTCGTTCGACTATTACACCGGTATCGTCTTCGAAGCATATGAGCCCGGACTTGGCTCCCCTATCGGCGGCGGCGG
>CABRGJ010000246.1 GCA_902470405.1 uncultured Eggerthella sp. | reverse complement strand
AATGTTTTGAAGGCACCTCGACAAGGAGTCGGTCGCGACGGCATGGGAACAACGCTCACGGCCGCCATGCTCGAAGGCGAGCGTCTTCTCATCGCACAGGTCGGCGACTCTCGTGCGTATCTGCTTCACCGCGGACACTTGCAGCAGATCACGCGCGACCATTCGCTCATGACAGATCTCATCGAGTCTGGTCAGATCACCCCTGAAGAGGCGCGCTATCATCCGAATCGCTCAGTCATCACGCGTGCGATCGGTTCAGACATTCACATGCGCCCCGACATCTACGAACTCAACGTAAACGCAGGAGATCGAGTGCTGCTCTGCTCTGACGGACTGAGCTCCATGGTCTCCGATCATGCGATCGAAGCGATCATGCGCCGCCAAACCGATCCACAGCATTGCGCCGACGAACTCGTTCAGGCGGCGCTCGAAAATGGCGGTGCCGACAATGTTACAGTCATTGTTGCTGATGTAGCGGGGTTTACTGAAGCTCGCGAGAGCAAGAAAGCACGTAAGAGCCGCGTACTCTACATCGGTCTTGCCATCGCACTCATAGCCATCATCTTCGCCGCAGCATTCGGCGGCTATTCCTACGTCAACAATTCTGCCTACCTCATCGAGGAGGATGGCAAGGTGAGCGTCTATCGTGGCGTACCCGATGAATTCATGGGAATGAAACTCTCCACGCTCGACCACACCACCTCGGTCGAAGTCGATAAATTACAGCCCGGCGTGGCCAATCGCATCAAAGAAGGCATGCGCGTTACAAGCATGGATGAGGCAAATAGCCTCATCGAAGACTACGAATTGGAGATCGCACGGGCAGAAGTCGAAGCAGCGCGCTCTTCCCTTCCTAATGAAAACACCTCGCAAAACCCCCAAGGCACTGAAGGATCGAATGCAGGAAATGGCACGAGCGGCAACGGGGGTGAACGCTAGGCCATGACGCGCCGCAATATAGAACTCGCGCTTCTCTGCATCGCGGCTCCGCTCGCGATCCTGCTCTTCGCGATGATCGCCCTGAACCAGGGTGAACAACTCGGCTGGGCAAGTCTCGGCGTGCCCGTAGGTATCTTCGCATGCTTTGTCGTTGCCCATCTCGCCATTCGCAAGTTCGCATCTGGCGCTGATCCCGCCATCCTTCCCATAAGTTTCGCACTTTCGAGCATCGGCATCGCCTTCGTCACGCGTCTTGCGCCCGATCTGGCGATACGTCAGGTCGGTTGGCTCTTTTTGGGCATCGTATTCATGGTATTGGTCATCATATTCATGCGCAACATGGATAAGACCGCCAACTATAAATACACGCTCATGATCATCGGCTTGATCTTGCTGCTCTCACCGCTCTTGCCTGTCATAGGCAACGAGATCTACGGCAGCCGCATCTGGCTTTCGATCGGCGGCTTCTCATTCCAACCTGGCGAGATCGCAAAGATATTCATCGTGCTCTTCCTCGCAGCCTATCTTGCGCAAAATCGCGAGATGCTCTCAGTATTCACCCACAAGGTCGGCCCTTTCAAGTTTCCTGACCTTCCCACCATCCTACCGCTGCTCATCATGTGGCTCATCTCTATGGCTATCGTCGTCTTCGAGAAGGATCTTGGCTCTGCGCTCATCGTCTACTTCGTGTTCTTGACCATGCTCTATGTGGCAACAGGCAAGAAGTTTTACCTCATCGTAGGTCTTGCCACCATCGCCATTGGCGCGGTCATCCTCTACCTGTTCTTCGGACACGTGCAGGTACGTGTCGCGACCTGGCTCGACCCTTTCGCTGATCCCACCGACACCGGCTACCAGCTTGTTCAGTCTATCTTCTCCATGGCTGATGGTGGACTGTTCGGCGTTGGCATCGGAAGCGGGCTTGCAGACAATATCCCCATCGTCGAATCCGACTTTATCTTCGCCGCTATCGCTGAAGAGACCGGGCTTCTGGGCGCTGCTGGCTTGCTGCTGCTCTATCTTTGCTTTGCGATCCGCGGTCTCGTAACGGTAGCCTTCATCGCGGTCGGCCTCACTGCCACTATCGTCCTGCAAGCATTCATCATCGTTGGCGGCGTGACACGCCTCATCCCGCTCACAGGCCTCACGCTCCCCTTCGTAAGCCAAGGCGGATCCTCTCTGCTCGCGAGCTTCATCGCAATAGGTTTCCTTCTCAAATGCGGAGACCAATCCACGGGGCTCGAGTCAGAAGGCTCTGCTGGTACAGGCAACATCCCTGC
>CABRGJ010000245.1 GCA_902470405.1 uncultured Eggerthella sp. | reverse complement strand
AGTACTGCGGTGTAGTCCGTGGGAGGATAGGGCGTTCTGCTCATGCAGGGCATTTACTGAATTGCATGAATTTTGGGCGATTGGCGCAGCGGGAGCGCAGCTGCCTTACAAGCAGAAGGTCACAGGTTCAAATCCTGTATCGCCCACCATGAATCAAAAGCCAGCTTAATGCTGGCTTTTTTGTTGCACTAAAACATTTTGAGCTTACAGTGCGATCAAAAGGCGTTATCAGAGAAAAAGAAGTAGTGATGCTGAAAGGTAAATGGTAAAAGACAAGAGACAATGACGTAGATACTAGATGAGAAGCGAGAGATAAGAGACGGAAACAGAAAAGGAAGAAGAGCGACAATAAGACCAGTGATAAGACCAGCGATAAGATTAGTCCTCGATGAGGCGGAAGGAGATTGCACGAACGCTAGGGTCGTTCGATACAGGAACACTGCGCTTTTCGAAGATCTTGAGCGACTCTATGAAAGGCACGAATTTCTTGAAGCCGAAATTACGGGTATCAAAATCGCTCAGGCGTCGTGAGAGTAAGTTTGCGAGATTCGAAGCGGGCATCCAGCCTTCGTCATCACTGTATTCTTCGATGATGTTCACAAGCGTATCGGTCACTTCTATGATATCCGTGCCATCGCTGTAGATATTATCTTGTGCCTCGGTATCAGTCTGATTTGCTCTTTCAGCAATGGTCGACTTTGCTTTGGTGGTTTCTTCGCCGATGCGGGCAATTTGAGCATTGGCGTCACGACGATTGGAAGCCTTCGATTCTTCTTCTGCAGTTTGACGAGTGCGATCAGAAGGGCTATTTTCGCGTTTCTTATCGTTGGATCCCTCTTTAGAGGGGTTGCGTTTCTTTTTCTGACCTGCAAGGACATCGAGGTAGACGAATTTATTGCACGCAGAGATGAACGCGCGTGGTGTTTTTTGTTCACCCATGCCGAGCACATACATTTCAGACTCGCGCAGGCGTGATGCAAGGCGGGTGAAATCGCTATCAGAAGAGACGATACAGAAAGCATCAAGACGGTTCTGGTAAAGAAGATCCATCGCGTCGATGATGAGCGCAGAGTCAGACGAATTCTTTCCAGATGTGTTGCTATACTGCTGGATTGGTTGAATAGCGTGGTCGAGCAATTCTTGCTTCCAAGAACCGAGCTGTGAAGAGGTCCAATTGCCATAGATTCGTTTATAGATGACATTTCCGAGGCCAGAAGCCTCCTGAAGGATGGTGTTCGCATATTTGCTCGAAATGTTCTCGGCATCGATGAGAACAGCGATTTTCATATCTTTGCGCATTGACGCCCTTTCTTGAAGCGGCAGATTATGGAGTACTAAGAATATTCCGCAAAGGACGATCCTGAAAGACGACTCTAAGGGTCTATTAACTCAAATATTTTTCTTCTGATGAAGACTTTAGACGCATAATCTGGATTATGGACGAGCCGTAAGGTAAAACACAAGAAAAGCAGCAATACGATCAGCCCGCTATCCGCTATATCTATCTGCTATATCTATGCGCGTATTGCATGCTCGAACAAGGGCAGTCGGTTCTTTTTCACTCAAAACGAAGATCTTATTTGATCAAAGAGGCCTGGTTATAGAGAGATCAATGGGAGAGGACGAGCACTGGCAATCAGGCTTGCTTAATACAGGAACATCGCGTCGCCGAAGGAGAGCAGGCGATATTTGCGTTTGATGGCATGACGGTAGGCGCGCATGATGTTATCGTTTGATGAGAATGCTGACACGAGCATCATCAGGGTCGAGCGCGGCACGTGGAAGTTCGTGATGAGCGCATCGACCACTTTGAATTGATAGCCAGGGAAGATAAAGAGATTCGTGGTTTGCCGATCGCGCGCAATGAGCTTGTTGCTTTCATGATCCCAGGCGCTCTCAAGACTGCGTACGCTCGTTGTACCAACAGCAACGACACGCCCGCCATTTCGTTTTGTTTCAAGGATCGCATCGACGGTCTTTTGTGGAACGCTGTAGTATTCGGTATGCATGTGATGCTCGTGAGGGTCCTCGACGTCCACGACGCGGAATGTGTCAAGCCCTACTTCCAGATGCACCGTTTCGAAGCCAACACCTTTGTCTTTCAGTCGTTCGATCAGCTCAGGCGTGAAGTGCAGGCCAGCGGTGGGGGCAGCGGCGCTCTTCTCTTCGCGCGAGAAAACGGTCTGGTAGAGCTCTTCGTCGCCCTGATAATTCTTTAT
>CABRGJ010000244.1 GCA_902470405.1 uncultured Eggerthella sp. | reverse complement strand
AGGCAGTCTACGATAACCTGAATGCCGAAGCGCAAGAGCTCATGCGTCAGGAAGAAGAAGCGCGCAGCGCAGCAGCCGCCGCCGCTGCACAGCAGGCCATCTCGTCTGGCAACGCGGGCTCTTCCTCTGCAGGCAGTTCTAAACCCGCTAACAACTCCAAGCCCCAAACAGTAACGGGCAATGTCGTTGTTGACCGTGCATATGCACAGCTTGGCAAGCCGTATCGCTGGGGCGCTGCTGGTCCGAATAGCTTTGACTGCTCTGGTCTGGTCGGCTATTGCTTGACAGGCAATATGGGTAATCATTGGTGCACCACAGGTACTATCGCTGGTTGGACGCGCGTCAGCAATCCGCAGCCAGGCGATATTTGCATCAATAGTCACCATACTGGCATCTATATCGGTGGCGGCCAGATGATCCACGCACCGTACACGGGTGCTGTCGTCTCGATCAGTGGTGTTCATTCTGATATGTGGTATGTCCGCTACTAACCGCTAAAGGCCATTGGTAGGTTGTTCAAGAGCTAAACAGCGGTTATAATGGGCGATGCTCACTGTGAAAGTGAGCGAACGCAAACGGGATGTGGCGCAGTTTGGTAGCGCGCTTCGTTCGGGACGAAGAAGTCGCAGGTTCAAATCCTGTCATCCCGACCAGGAAAGTCGTAGGTCTGGTGGTGAAAGCCACCAGACCTATTTTTTATGCAAGGGCTCATCTTGTTGGTAATATGACCTGTTCTAGTGCCTGCCGCTATTGTTTGTTCTTATGCAAGAGGGAGCAGGACCGTGAAGGTCGTGCCTGCAGCTTCACTGCTTGTCACATCGATCGAGCCCCCATATGCTTGTACGATCTCATAGGCGATGCTCAATCCGAGACCGTAGCTTTGCCCATCGTTGCGAGCCCGTGCTTTATCGGCGCGGTAAAAACGGTCGAAAAGATGAGGGAGATCGTCAGCAGGAATAGGTGCCCCCGTGTTGTTTATAGAAAGCTCGGCTGCGTTTCCGTGCGACAGCAGATCGATCGATATAACACCTTCCTCATCGGTGTATTTGAACGCATTATCGAGCAGAGTGCTCACAAGGCGTTGAAGTTTATTTCTATCGCCGGCGACCGTTATGGTCTCAGCTATGTTCGTTGACAGTGCGATCTTGCGTTCGTAAGCAAGCGGTTCGAATTGCAAGACATGCGTATTCACGAGCTTGCTTAGATCGACCAGCTCGTTCTGCGTTGCTGGCGCACTTTTCCCCTGGGCATCAGCACTTGCGAGCAGGAGCATGTCGCCTACGAGTTCGTGCATATGCGAGCTCTCAGCTTCGATCGATTCGACCCATTGGCTCTGGCTGGCGATCGTTCGTTCAGGGTGTCGTTTCAAGATGGCTACGTCAGCAGCGATGACCGTGAGGGGGGTCTTCAATTCGTGTGAGGCATCCGCGATGAAACGTTGTTGCCCGCGCCAAGATGCTTCAACAGGGCGTAATGCCCATTTTGAGAAGAAAAGGCTCAGCACGAAGAAGAGGGCGAGCGAGGCAAGCTCTATCCCCACAAGAAGGAGCGCGAGAGATTTCCATCCAGAGATGGATTGCTCATCAGCAAAAGCAATGATCGCTACATCGTCATCATATGACTCTTTCAGATAATAGACTCCAAGAGAATCCAGAAAGCCCTCTCCATCAGCGAGCTGCAAAGCCTCATGACCCGCATCGTCGATCAGGGACTCCGTCATAGTGCCTGATGCCGCGCTCGAGATAAGCGCGAGCGAGCCATTCCCATCAAGCTCGTAGACTGCGATGGGAATGAGCGATCTTTCGGGCGAGCGACCCCCGATCTCGAATCGGGGGAGTTCTTTGTCGAATATGCGTTCATCTTCATGAGGAGCCTTATCGAAGGGGAGCGGCTCCTTGAGCATGCGTGCATGGTCTACCGCCTCTTCGAGCGCGAGCGAAACTTCCTCAGTATTTGCAGCATAGCTCAGTGAGACGATGATGCTAAAGGCAATGGTAAGGATAATAGTGACGACCGCCATGATGACAGTAACGAACTTTATGCGAAGCTTTTTGAGCGCCTCATCCATGGCCTGCGTCCTTTTCTTCGCTGATATCGATCAAGCGATATCCTAGCTTAGGAACGGTTTCGATCTGCGCATGTGAACCCAGGAAACGAAGCTTCTTACGCAAGAAGGAGATATGCGCTTCGACGTTGTTTGCTTCAATCGTAGATTCGATGCCCCATGCACG
>CABRGJ010000243.1 GCA_902470405.1 uncultured Eggerthella sp. | reverse complement strand
ATTGCGGTCGTGATCGAGGATCATGCCCATGTGCGCCAGCCCCTTGAAGATGCGCTCACGCAATTCAGCTGAGTTTTCGCCAATGCCTGCGGTCATCACGACCGCATCAGTGCGCGTCATAGCAGCGTAATAGCCACCGATCGCTTTTTGGATGCGATAGACATACATCTCGATGGCGAGGTCTGCGAGCTCGTTGCCCTCGGCCGCTGCTGCAAGTACGTCGCGCATATCAGCCGAAACCCCTGAAACGCCTAAGATGCCGCTCTTCTTGTTCAAGATGGCGTCCATCTCGTCGAAGGAGCGATGCTCGCGTCGCATCAGGTAGGTGACGATGGCCGGGTCGATCGAGCCCGATCGCGTGCCCATCATCAAGCCCTCAAGCGGCGTGAAGCCCATCGAGGTATCGATGGATTTACCGTGGTTCACGGCGGTGATCGAGCCGCCATTGCCGAGGTGGCACGTGATAAGGCCCAGGTCGCGCAAAGGACGGCCAAGAAGATTGGCGGCCTGTTGCGCGGCGTAACGATGGCTCGTGCCATGCGCGCCGTAGCGGCGAATGCGGTATTTCTCGTAGTATTCGCGCGGGAGCGGATACATATAGGCTTTTGCGGGCATGGTGGCATGGAAAGCGGTATCGAACACAGCGACCTGTGGCGTGTTCGGCATAGCCTCGCGCATAAGATCGATGCATGCATCAGCAGGTGGATTGTGCAGTGGTGCCAATTCTTCGCAGATCTCGAGCTTTTCTCGTACCGCATCGTCGATGATGACCGACTTCGTGAAGTATTCACCACCCGCTACGATACGATTGCCGATCGCGTCGATCTGCTCGAGCCCACTGATGGGGGACTCGGGATCGTCGACCAGCACATCGAGCAGCTTGGCGAGACATTCCTGCACGCCCATGTCGGCGACGTTGTAGGTGGTCTTCTGGAAGTCGGGGGCGAAGGAGACGTTCATGTATGCTTCAGGGGTGCCGACCTTCTCCGCAAGGCATTTCATGAGCGTGACCTTGCCGTCGGTTTCGATAAGCTGGCTTTTGAGCGATGAGCTTCCTGCATTGACCACTAACACGCGCATGGGGCAACTCCTGACTATTCGATTCTTCCTGCTGAAGAGGGCACGCGATCGATGGGGCGATCGGGTGCGAAAGCTTGCACGAAAAAGGGAGGCTCGCTCGTGGCGAGCTCTGCTACCAATGATACAGGAGTTAGGTGTGCAGGCTTCGCGCGCTATGCGACCGGTGTTCGTTTCACCTCCCGAAGGGTCGGTGCTGGGTAGATAAAAGCCCACCGTGCCAAGGGCATGATGGGCTTTGGTTCGTTGATCTGCTTCGTTGAGCGCTTTGTTGTGCTAGGGCAAGCACCTCGCATCATGCATGCCTGACGTGAAATGCACGCGCATGCTCGCTCTTATTCATCGCGTAAGGTAGTGTTTACGGTCTCAGCGATCTCGTGATCGGCAATATTCTTTTCATCGCGAGCGCCCTTTTCGGCATGGCTGATGCGATGACCTTTCACGTTCTTGTTCACGCTTGCATCCTTATACGCTTGTTCGTTGACATGGCGGGTTTCCTGTTCGATCGAGTCGTACTTGATGTCTTCCCCATCGAGCTGTGAGTGGCGGTTCATGTTCGCTCCTTCTTTCGATTCCCGCATAACGCTTGTATGCGCGCATATTCGCACGTAAGCGTTACGAATTGCTTTCCGATTTCCACTCTAGTTCGAGATTCACCGTGCCATGTGGTGTAATGGGATTCGTTGATGAGCTGAAAGAGGATTGAAAATGGCCGTTAAACAAACCTATGCCCCAGTACACCAGATGGTACGTAAGGTCGCGTTCATAGTCTGTGCGATGGTCTGCGTGCTCGTGTTGAGCGCATGTTCTTCGGGGTCGAGCGGTGAGCCATCATCGGATGATCCCGCACAGAGCACACAAAGCGTGCAGGATGCACATCTGGGCACTGACGACGATATCGCGGTCCCTTCGAACTCGGGGAAGTTGCAGGTCATTGGCGCGCAGCTTTCTTCCGAGTCAGGCGCACCTGTGCAGTTGCGCGGCGTGAGCACTCATGGTCTGGCGTGGTTTCCGCAGTATGTCGATCAGGATTTCTTCATGCAGCTTCGACAGGATTGGGGCGTGAACGTGGTGCGACTTGCGCTCTATACAGCCGAGTATGGCGGGTATTGCACAGGTGGTGATAGAGCACAGCTTGAGCAGCTGGTCATCGAT
>CABRGJ010000242.1 GCA_902470405.1 uncultured Eggerthella sp. | reverse complement strand
CACAGAGCTGATAGTGGTGACTTCCCGTAAAACCGTTGAGCTTATGATAGAAACGATGGCGGACGCGTTTTCGATTGGTGTCGCGGAAATTATGCCCGCCTGCCACTAAAGCGAATTCAGGCGAGGTGCATGAATCCCAAACACGTACGCGACTGCCATGCTTGCCATCTGGGTCGAGCTCGTCGTAGATATCGAAGCAAAAACACGTCGGGCAAACCGCTGAACAGGCGCTGCACGACTGACAACGCTCACCCATCTCGGTCCAGAATTCATCGCGATGGAATACATCCATCATCATCGCAACCTCTTGAACATGCGGGATATCGGCGTTGAAACCCTCTTCGCGCTCACGCGTCATACGACGGAATTCACGACGGTCTTCATCGGTAGCGCGCTTAGGATCGCACGATGCTTCCAAAACGCTCGATGCTTCGACGCCTGCTAACGACACCAAGTACTTGTCACCGATCTTCTGAAGGAACATGTCGGTTCCCATGCGTGCCTCATCAGTGCCACACAGATTGCAAAAGCACGTCGGTCCCGGCATACAACCCATGCCCACGATGAGCGTATTCTCACGACGTTTCGTGTAGTAAGGATCAGGGTATGCGCAATCTTTATATACCAGATCAAGACGATTGAGCGCGTTGATGTCGCACGGATGCACGCCAAACAGCACACGTGGCTTGATCTCGATATCGAAATCGATGACCTCATTGTCTTCTGTATCGAATCGCATAAGGGTCTCATGCGATGGGAGGAAGAACTTCTTGGGAGATACTTGCGTGGTCGTACAGTCGAACACCGCATCGTCGGGGTCTTGGATGATATCAAAAACATAGCCCTGGTCCTTTTTGACCGGGGCTATGACTTCATAATCATTCATGAAACCACGAACGAGCGAGGAAAGCTTGTCTGCATCGATGACCCGATAGAGCATGTACGCTTCCTTTCGTAGGGCAGCCTCACGAGCGCTATTCACGCGCTGATGCGCGGTATGAGATTACGAGAAGAAGATCGCCATCTCACGTTCAGCCGATTCGACAGAATCAGAGCCGTGGATTACATTTTCGTCCATAATCAGGCCAAAGTCGCCACGAATCGTGCCAGGTGCTGCCTCAGCTGGATTAGTGGCACCCATGAGCGAACGGCACTTCAGCACCGCACCATCACCCGAGATGATCATCTTCACGACTGGACCGGAGGTAATGTAGGTGATAAGACCGTCGTAGAACGGTTTGCCCTCATGCTCCTGATAGTTCGCTGCCGCCTGCTCGGGCGTGACCATACCGAGCTCCATACGCTCGATCTTCAGACCAGCACGCTCGAAGCGGTTGACGATCTCTCCGATGTGGCCGTTTGCGACACCATCGGGCTTGATCATGATATAGGTCTTCTCCATTGCCATGTATAGATCCTTTCTTTCAAGGCTTTTAATGTTGAGAGGTAAAATAGAGCGTGGCGCTTGTGATCTTCCAACTAAGACCATCGCGCACCAAGCTGATCTCATATGGAACCGTTCCACCTTCAGGTGTAGTGGCATCCACATAGACCTTCGCAGTGGTAAGGTCATTGTTTTCGCCTAGCACGGTAATGGTCGAACCAGGCGCGACCATATCAACGATGCGCGAACGACGTGTGTCATCGATATCGGAAGAATAGACTTCTTCGTTCGAGGGATCGGTGAAGAGTTCAGCAATAACATCTTGTTTAGAAGGAATGCCTACGCCCTGTGTGAGCGCGAATGCCACACCGCCGCCGAGAACCGCGATGATGAGGATGATGATCACCGCAAAGGTAACGCCCTTGCGACGCTTCTTCTTTGTCGCCGACTTGCTCCAGTCTTGTAGGCGCACATCGTTAGCATTGAAGAAATTCGTATCGACTGGATTGCCGTAGGCATCGACTTGTTCGTTGATATCGCCTGCGGAGAGTACCATCGTGCCTGCTTCAGCGATCGGTTCGTGGTTCTCTTGCACGTCGAAGGGAATCGCGCTGCCTGAAACATCCAACCCAGAAAGATCGTTCGCTTCAGATTCGGACTTCTGCTCTTCTTCAGCATTGCCCGAGGCTACCGCCTGAATAGCACGTTGATAATCAACGTTTGCAGCATCATTGAAGACATAGGTCTGATCGGCCAATGCTGATTCGAACGCTTTTACCGCTTTAGCCATCTTGCCTGCGGCTACATATGCCTGACCCATGTTCGCGAACAGCTTGTTGCGTGTAGAGGCTGGCATGT
>CABRGJ010000241.1 GCA_902470405.1 uncultured Eggerthella sp. | reverse complement strand
AGGATGCGATGGCATCCATCGGACGGTTGAGCGCCATGAAGCATACGCCCAGGTTCAAAAGAGCCTTGGTGGGATCGGGATTTGCTTCGTCGAGCGCTGCAGAACGGAATGATGCACCTGCTTCGGCCGACTTGCCTAGCTTTAGATAAGCATTACCGAGGCCCATATAGGCCTTATAGCCCGTCTTGTATTTCGGGTCTTCGAGCGCCTCGGTGAAGAACGGGATCGCGTCTTCGTAATCGAGTTGCGAAGCATAGACCGTACCCAGGTTGTAGGCAACCGATCCGAGTGCATCGTAAGCAGAATCCTGCAATGCCTGCGAATAAGCATGCACCGCTTCATTAGGATCGTGCAATTTGACCAGACAGTTGCCAATCTGGTGGTACAAAAGACCGATCTCGCCGGGAGCGAGACCTGCCGAAGAGTCCTTCAGGCAATCAGTGAAATCCGCAAGTGCGGTCTCATAGTCTTTCGCCACATAGGCAGTTCGTGCCTGCTGAAACAGATCATTGTTCATAGTTAAGCCTTGCTACCTGCATTCTCGATGATGATCGTCTCGATGACATCCCCTACGCGCAATTTCGAGACCACATCAAGACCATCGACCGTCTGGCCGAAGACCGTATAGCCCGAATCAAGGAAGGGCTGCGGTCCCAGGCAGAGATAGAACTGAGAGCCTGCAGAATTCGGATCCTGGCTGCGCGCCATGGCGAGCGTTCCGTCCAGATGCTTGTTGTTAGGGTTAGTGGAGAATTCCTCTTTGATGGTATAGCCCGGGCCACCCGTGCCCAGTCCCGCGAACGGATTGCCCTCCGCGGCTTTCACCTGCTCCGAATCGAGATCGCGCGTGTTTGGATCTCCGCCTTGGATGACGAAATCGGGAACGTAGCGATGGAACTTCAGATCATCATAGAAGCCCTTTTGGGCAAGCTCGACGAAATTACCAACATGAATCGGGGCATTCTTGCCATCAAGCTCGACCCGGATCGTACCCTGAGAGGTCTTGATAAGAGCGACCTCGTGACCGTTGGGTTTGTATCCTGGTGTGTACAGTGCCATATGCGCTCCTCGTTTCTGTTGGTAGCATTCTATTCTTAGCGCCTCGAAGAGGCTGGTCTTCAGAGTGAACCTCCACCCTGTGACGATTCTTGGCGCCCTCTACAGGATTCGAACCTGCGACTTTCTGCTCCGGAGGCAGACGCTCTATCCCCTGAGCTAAGAGGGCATTATGTTTGATTTTATACGTTATTATAAAACTTGCAAAACAACAGGCACGTTACATTAGATATGAGGATTGATTACTCCGTGAGCGAAATCGTCGAACTAACTGGTCTAACACAAGGAAACAATGCTGTTGGGCGGCTCGTTTCTGGAAAAACCGTGTTCGTCGAGAAAGGCGTTCCTGGAGATGTAGTAGAGGTCGAGATCACCAAGGATTCGAAGCGCTACTGCGAAGCGCGCATTACGAGCGTGATCGAACCAAGCCCTATGCGCGTGATACCTCACTGCCCTTTCTATGCGCAATGTGGCGGATGCCCCTGGATGCAAGTCGCCTATGAAGAGCAAGTGCGCGCCAAACGCGCCAATGTGATCGAGCAGCTCGTCCGCATTGGCGGAAAGCAACGCGAGTGCGCCGAAGGCCTCGTCAGCGCAACGATCCCATCGAAGCGCGAGTTCAATTACCGCAACAAGATCGAATTGCACGCCGCCTACAACAAATCGAAGAACGGACGCTTCGAGCTTGGATTTCACCATCCGGGTTCTCATCATATCGTTGAGACGAAAAGCTGCCCAGTAGCAGCAAAAGCCATTGAGAAATCTCCCGCTTCTTTGCGTGGGGCGCTACGCTATGCCCAAGGCAACCAGGATCTGGGCATCTTCCGCGTCGGCGTGCGTACGAGCGATCGAACGAAATCGACCGAGATTGCGCTCTGGACCACTCCAGGACCTTTTCCACGTGCTCGTGTGGCCTCGATCCTGCAAGACAGTCTGAAAGCGACCAGTGTCGTGCGCGTGATGGCAGACCCAGGCAAAGCACGCAAGATCAAAGGTGTCGAAGTGCTCGCAGGCAAAGGATACTGGGAAGAGAAGCTGCTCGGCCTCTCGTATAAGGTGAGCGCACCGAGCTTCTTCCAGGTGAACAGCGCACAAGCTGAAACGATGATCAAGCTTGCGCTGGAAGGTCTTGCCATCGACGCCGGATCATACTGCGCCGACCTCTACTGCGGAGTCGGCACGTTCACCTTAC
>CABRGJ010000240.1 GCA_902470405.1 uncultured Eggerthella sp. | reverse complement strand
ATCATGGGCTTGTGGATGATCCAGTCGATTCGCCGCGAATTGAACGGGATCGCCTATGTGGAAGGCAAGCAGCACCGCACACACTTCGAGCTCGAGCGCGAGCCGTGTCTTCTAAAAGACCAGGTCGGATTCGGAGACCTGATCGAAGCTGCGCGCATGGCCGAGCCGTTCTCGGCCATCATCAACGTGAATGACGAACGTTTGCTCGCACCCGATTCGATGATCGACGAGGTGTGCTTGGCCTGCAAGCGTAGCGGCCAGACGGTACCACGCACCATCGGCGAACTGATGCGTTGCGTCTACCTTTCGCTCGCCAGCTGCTATGCGCGCTCGATCGACGATCTTTCGGTGCTGACAGGCCGTACGTTCACCTCGCTCAACGTTGTGGGTGGTGGCAGCCAGGATGAATATCTTGCGGAATTGACCGCGCGAACATGCGGCATTCCGGTGTTCGCTGGCCCCACCGAAGGCTCGAGCCTGGGTAATCTTGCCGTGCAGATGATCGCCGACGGCGTGTTCGACAGCATCGGGCAAATGCGTTGCTGCATCGCCGAATCGTTCGACATCGTGAAATATGACCTGCAGGAATAACCTTGAAAGGAAAATAACATGAACGATCTGTATCAAAGCGCCAAAGATAGCTATGCCCAGCTCGGCGTCGACACCGAAGCAGCCATGCAACAGTTGGCCGCCAAGGCGATCTCGGTCCACTGCTGGCAGGGCGATGATGTGCTGGGATTCGACCAGAAAGGCGGTCTGTCTGGCGGCATTCAGACGACGGGCAACTATCCTGGACGAGCGCGTAATTTCGAGGAACTGAAGGCGGATTTCGAAGAATCCATGAGCATGGTGCCTGGCAAGAAGCGCATCGCGCTCCATGCAAGCTACGCAGTCTTCACCGACGAGCATCCTTGGGTCGATCGCGACCAGATCACGTATGTGAACTTCGAACCCTGGGTCGAATGGGCGCGCGAACATGGTTACGGCATCGACTTCAACCCCACCATCTTCGGTCACCCGAACATGAACAACGAGCTGTCGCTCTCCTCGCCCGATCCTGAGACGCGCAGGTTTTGGATCGATCATTGCAAAGCATGCCGCAAGATCTCGCAGCAGATTGGCGAAGCGCTTGATGACCAAGTGGTATGTAACGTTTGGATTCCTGATGGGCTCAAGGACGTGCCCGCCGATCGCTATGGTCTGCGCGAACGTCTGAAGGATTCGCTCGATCACATCTTCGCCGACCGCTACGATCGCGTTATAGATAGCTGCGAATCGAAAGTGTTCGGCATCGGGCTCGAATCGATGACCGTCGGCTCGAACGAGTTCTATCTTGCCTACGCCGCCACGCATCCTGGCGTTTACAACCTCATCGATTCGGGGCATTTCCATCCCACGGAGAATGTTGCCGATAAGCTCTCGGCATTGCTCTTGTTCTTCGACAAGATCCCGATGCATGTCACGCGCCCCGTCCGCTGGGATTCGGACCACGTCATCCTCTTTGACGACCCTACGAAAGAGATCGCAGCCGAGATCGTACGTTGCCCTGGAGCATGGGAGAAAGTGCTGATCGGACTTGATTTCTTCGACGCATCGATCAATCGTATCGGTGCCTGGGTAACAGGATGTCGCGCGATGGAGAAAGCGCTGCTGTTCGCACTGCTGCAACCCAACGATAAGCTCAAGCAGCTACAAGACGAATACCGCTTCACCGAGAAGATGATGCTCGCGGAAACCGCGAAGACCATGCCGTTCTCTGTCGTGTGGGATGAATACTGCACGCGTCAAGGCGTACCGCTCGATATCGCGTGCTACCCTGAGGTGGCGCGTTACGAAGAAGCTATCACCTCGAAACGCGGGTAGACAAGTAACGAAGCCTTGCTTTTGTTATAGGTTTTAGGCTCATTCAAGCAGATGAAAAGGCACTAACAGCAATAACGACCAGGCAGGCAAGAAAGGATCCAGAATGGGTGTATTCGACAACATCGGTCAGGCAGTCGGGCAGACCGTCGGCAAAGGGCTTGATGCCATGAGCGACGCGACTGCGAATGCGCTCGTTACGCACGCGCCATTCGTACAGAGCTTCATGCACCTGTGCGATGACGGCTGGCAACAAGGCTGGCACGAGCGCAACGGCGGCAACCTCACCTATCGCATGACCGAGAGCGAGATCGACATGGTGCGTGCTGGGTTCGATGACGCACCGGGTGCTTGGGTCGATCTCGGCTTTTCAAAACCAGAGCTTGGGG
>CABRGJ010000239.1 GCA_902470405.1 uncultured Eggerthella sp. | reverse complement strand
TCTCAGCCGAATAAGAAAAGCGGGCAAGGGGACAAGAATAGTTCTTCGCGCGGTGATTCGAAGTCTCCTGGAAAGGATTCGTCGCAACGTTCGCGCCGCAATCGTCGTTCGAATTCGCCTGAGGGCGGGGGTTCGAACAAACAATCCGGCCAAAATAAGCGTAATGCTTCGAATTCTGGACAGGGTAAGAACAATTCCAAGCGAAACGATCGGTCGAAGAACAGCCAGCGTCAGGTGCGCCCTGGCCAGAAGTCATCTGGCTTGAGCTCGCTGCGCGGACAGGACTCGAACCAGAATCGATCTTCACAGAGTTCGCAAGGTCAAGCGAGCTCAACGACGACGCATCGCAAGTCGCGCCGCCGTCGCCATACCGCAGGGGGAGATAATCATGACGGTGGAGAATCATAACTATTCTCTTTTGACAGATCTTTATCAGCTCACGATGGCTCAAGGCTATTGGGAATGCGGAAAGCTTGAAGAGGAGGCGTGCTTTCACGCCTTCTTCCGTAACAATCCGTTCGAAGGGGGTTATGCGATCGCATGCGGCATGGATCATGTGCTCGATGTGATCGAGAACTATCGCTTCACCAACGAAGATATCGCCTATCTGGGCAGTCTTGATGCGCCTGGTGGCGGCAAGCTCTTCAAGCCTGCGTTTTTGGATTACCTACGTACGATGGAGCTTGAGGTTGATATCGATGCGGTGGAAGAGGGAACGGTGGTATTCCCGAACGACCCGCTCCTGCGTGTCGTGGGTCCCGTGTTGCAGTGTCAACTCTTGGAGACGGCACTGCTCAATTGCGTGAACTTCGAGACGCTCATCGCTACTAAAGCAGCCCGTGTATGCCTTTCTGCTGGTGCACCTGTTGCAGAATTCGGATTGCGCCGCGCTCAAGGTGAAGATGGTGGCTTGCGCGCATCTCGAGCTGCCGTGGTGGGCGGCTGCGCTTCTACCTCAAATGTACTCGCTGGCAAGCTTTTCGATATCCCTGTTTCTGGCACGCATGCTCACTCTTGGGTCATGTCCTTCGATTCTGAGCTTGAGGCGTTTCGCGCCTATGCAAAGACGATGCCGAATAATTGCGTACTGCTGGTCGATACCTACGATATTACGCAAGGTATCGAGAACGCCATCACGGTGGGGCTTGAGATGAAGGAACGTGGCGAACACCTTGCAGCTATTCGCATCGATTCAGGCGACCTTTCCTGGCGTGCCAAGCAAGCGCGCGAGATGCTCGACGCGGCAGGTCTTAGCGATACCGGCATCGTATTGTCGAACGATCTCGATGAATACACTATCAAGTCCATCAAGGATTCGGGTGCTCAGATCACGTCATGGGGTGTTGGCACCAAGCTCACTACTGCATACGATCAGCCAGCGCTCGGTGGCGTGTACAAGCTTGCTGCGAAGCGCGATAGCAAGGAGGCGCCCTGGCGGGAATGCATCAAGGTCTCTGGTCAAGCAAGTAAGCTCACTACGCCTGGTGTTCTGGATGTGCGCCGCTACTTCCATAAGAACGGCATGTTGGCAGGAGATATGGTCTTCGACATCAATCATGGTGTCCAGTCAGAGCGCATCGTCGATCCGGCGGATGAGATTCGACAAAAGGACCTCTCTGGGCTCGAATACACCACTTTGCTCCAGCCGATCGTTCGAGGTGGTCATCCAGTCGTAGTTCGTTCGAAGGGCAGCGCAATGAAGGCGCGTGCTCGATGCATCCAGCAGCTCGAACTATTGGATGAAAGTCAGAAGCGCATGCTCAATCCTCATTCATATCCTGTAGGATTAGAGCAGAGTCTATTCCATCGCCGCCACGAGTTGGTCGCACGAATGTTAGGAATTTCGTAATGATAAGAGTTGTTACCGATTCTGTCGCTTCGTTGCCGCAGGATATCGTCGACGACAAGAACATCGAGATCGTGTCTTTATTCGTCAATTACGATGGCATCGAATATGTTGAATCCGAGATGGACTTGGAAGAATTCTATCGCGATATCGATGGCATGATCGATAACATTCCTACTTCAAGTCAGCCTTCTCAAGCGGTCCTCGAAGAGCTGTTCGAGGGTTATGCGAAAGCAGGGGATGAGGTGCTCGGTATCTGGATCTCGACCGAACTGTCAGGCACCTACGATGGTGCATTGCGTGCTGCCCGTGCTGTTGAATCGCGTAACATCGGTTTTCGCTATATCATGATCGATTCCACTACGTGCGGGAGCGATGAGGCGTTTCCTGTACTCGATGGTGTAGAAGCGGTAGCGGCGG
>CABRGJ010000238.1 GCA_902470405.1 uncultured Eggerthella sp. | reverse complement strand
AGGACGCTTTCGCCGAAAAAGACAATCTTATGATGTTCGTGGGTGGCGAGGAGGATAGCTTCGCGGCAGTGCGCGATATGCTCCATGCCATCGCGCGTCATGTGTTGTATTTGGGTGAAGCGGGCTGTGGTCAGAGTGCGAAGATCATGGCAACCCTGCAGCGCGCCTCAGCGCTCATCGGGGTCATTGAATCATACGCGACTTATGTGAATGGAGATGTCGTGTTCGATTGGGAAGAGGTCATCGACACGCTTAGCGTGGCGGGATGCGTCTCTCCTGTGAATATCGCCTATATCGACGCGATCCGCAATCACGATTTCACGGGCACTTATACCGTCGAGATCCTCATGGCGGAATTAGTGGAAGCGCTTTCGATGGCTGACGATAAGGATCATATCATTCCGCAGGCAGAAGCTGGTTTTCGTCTCATGGAGTTACTGGCGATGGTGGGCGGCGCAGCCTACAATCCAGCAGCACTTGCGCTCATCTTCGACGATGAAGAAGCAGCGCAGAAGTTCGGGCTCGATTGGTCGCGTGCGGCAGGAGCCTACGAGGATCATGACCATCATGCTCACGATCACGACTGCGATTGCGGTCACGATCATGCCTACGATGTGATCGAAGATGAGGCGGATTTCTACGACGTTACCGAGGGATTTCCTGAGGCCTTCGGAGGTTTCTCCTCCAACTAGACCCTCTCTGTGTACTCTCTCCTGTATCTTGCCCAGATTCTTTGAAGTTGTGGGCGACCAGATCGAGTGTGATCTCATCCATGTTCTCTTCTCGGATACAAGATCGAACCAATGCATATGAGGCATGCATGCTCTGTCCGCGTGCATGCAACATTGACCGTATGCACCGAAGGGGAGTGTGTGGTGCGAGTGCTGCAATGAAGATCGGACGTGCTGCGCTTCATTGGTGGGAAGAACCCTGTCTGGTAGGGGATCGGGGGAGTGGAGCGATCTTCTTCGCGCATTGTTCGCTGGGTTGCGTCTATTGTCAGAATAGGCGTCTTGCGCAAGGCGCAGGCATTGAGGTGAGCCCTCGACGTCTGGCCGAGATCATGCTTGAGTTGCAGGATGAGCAGCACGCTGCGAATATCAATCTGGTGACTGCGAGTCACTATGCACCTACCGTGGCTGCGGTGTTGTCTGCGTTGCGCTTATCGGGTCAACTGCGCATACCGGTCGTTTGGAATACTTCAGGGTATGAGCATGCCGAGACGCTCGCGTTGCTCGAGGGACTGGTCGATGTATACCTGGTCGATTTCAAATATGCGAACGCACACACCGCCCAGCGCCTTTCGCATGCAGCGGACTATCCAGAGATCGCGCTCGATGCGATCGAGCGTATGATCTTGCAGGTAGGAGAGGCGCATTTAGACGAGAAGGGCTATTTGCGGAAAGGTGTGATCGTTCGTCATTTGGTCCTGCCTGGATATGTGGATGATTCTCTTGCAGCACTCAAGGTGCTTCATGAACGCTTCAATGCACGTGTGATGATGAGCATCATGAATCAATTTACGATCGTTGATGATGCCTTTGATCGTGAAGCATACGGTCTTGAGCGAGCGGTCTTTGATGAGGATTATGAGCGAGTGCTCGATTTTGCTGACGAGCTCGGGATCGAGGACTATTTCTGGCAGGAAGGTGGGGCCGCCAGCGAAAGCTTCGTTCCAACCTTCGATGGGACGGGAGTTATTCGTCCGTAAAGCCGCGAAGCATGCTATAATGCTACGCGTCCTTCATGCCAACATGGCGCAATTGGTAGCGCAACTGATTTGTAATCAGTGGGTTGCGGGTTCGATTCCTGTTGTCGGCACCATTAAAACACCAGGTCAGTTGCTTCAAGCGGCTGACCTTCTTTTTACTTGGTCGTTTTGCTGTCTGCTTTAGTGCTGCACCTGTCTTCTTGTTTGTTTACGGTTGTCTATCGGCTCGATCGCTACATCTTTGAACTTGCTAGAATGAAGTTCGACAAGGAGAACTTTCGAGGCTTCAGGGAAGGATGTGCGTGCAAACATGGATCCAGTTACGCTTGGCATAGTGGTTGCGCTCACGGTGCCACTGGCTGGCACAACGATCGGCTCTGCGCTCGCGTTCTTCATGAAAAAGCAGATGAGCATTCCATTCCAAAAGGCGCTTGTTGGATTCGCGGCAGGCGTGATGATCGCCGCATCGGTCTGGAGTCTCATTAATCCCGCTATCGAGATGGCGGGGGAACAAGGTGTTGTCGCGTGGATCCCTGCGGCGATCGGCTTTCTTTGTGGCATGGGCA
>CABRGJ010000237.1 GCA_902470405.1 uncultured Eggerthella sp. | reverse complement strand
TAGCTGGCATCTTGCCTTTCGAAGCCCGGACTTTCCTCACCGCATGCGGCGCGGTTGCCCGGCTCACTCCTATGGTATTCTAGCAAACATCGATGCCATACGAAGGGAACGTTCATGCATTCATGCTTGGTGGTGGGAGGTGCGCCCACCGAACATCGGGGATTGGACCAGGTGCTCGAAGTTTGCCAATTCGACGCGATCTTCGCCGTCGATGGCGGCTATGCACCCCTTGCGCAGCGTGGGGTCATCCCGCAAGGAGTGTTCGGTGATTTCGATTCGCTCGGCTACATTCCCTCAGACGCACAAACACGAACCGACGATCAGGATTCCGATCAAACATTAGCAACCTCTTCGCAAGTTCAGATCGAAGTATTCGATTCGCATAAAGATTTCACTGACATGGACTGGGCGCTGAATCATGCAGCTAAGCAAGGATTCACCAACATCGTCATGTGCGATGGACTTCATAAGCGCCTCGATCATTCGCTTGGCAATCTTCAATTGATGGCCTTTGCTGCAAACCACGGGCAGCGCATATGGGGCATCACCGAAGATGAGGTGGTAGTCACGCTCGATTCAGCTGGCGCTCTGACCGAGCTTACCATCGATGAAGGAGCAACGGGCGTATGCTCGGTCATCTCTCATTCTGACGTAGCAACTGGTGTCACTGAAGAGGGTATGGAATACGGTCTAAAGAACGCGCACGTGAGCAACCGCGCCCTGTGGGGAATCTCGAACGAACTCATCAGCTCGCCTGCTCGCATCTCGCTTCGCACAGGAAGCATGTGGGTTTTTCTCCCCCTGAAGGAGATCAAGCGTATCTCGTATGCAGGCGTGAAGCTCGCCTAATCGAGCACGGGCAATCCCGACACCCACATCTCCACGGTCTTTGCATCAGCCGCGATGCCCAAGCGTTTATGACGACTTGCCTGACCTTGCACCACTTCGACCTTCGATTTCGCAACACCAAGCTGCGATGCGATCAACTTGCAGAGCGCTTTGTTCGCCTTGCCGTTATCTGGTGGTGCGGTAACGCTAGCCTGTACTTCGAGCAGACCATCGACGCTCTTCACCCCTAAAACAGCATCACGCCCCGAGCGGGGCGTGAGACGTACAGCAAGTTTATATGATTCGCTTCCCATAGATCCTTAGTCGATCTCGTCGAACGTAAAGGAGTCATCCGCATCTCCGTAGCCGGAAAGATCCTTCGAAGACTGAGAAGGCTTCGGAGGTGCAGGGCTCGAGACGGCAGGATTGACGGTCGGCGTAGTATAGGTTGCCGTTGAAGGCGACGGATTCCATTTCTTGGCGGCCGGCGTACTGGTGGATTCCTCCTCCAGTAATTCATTTGGAATGACGATATCGGAAGTGTTATCCCCACCGATCTCGGTAAGACGTTTGGTAGAGGCGGCGATGAAGTCCTTGAGCATTTCTTGGTACTGTTCACGAACCTTTTCGCGACTGACCGTAAGTTCGCTGATCTGCTCGATGATACGCTGCTTTTCGGCACCGGCTTTATCGAGGATGCGCTGGCCTTCTTCTTCGGCATTACGACGAATATTCTCGCCATCGGTACGGGCCTTGGAGACGATCTCGTCTGCCGTACGCTGGGCGATGATGAGCGCCTGCGCAATCGCGTTGTCTTCGCTCTTGCGTTCGGTAAGCTGAGACTCGAGTTCAGCGATACGATCGTCCTTTTCAGCGATCTTCGCAGCATCCTCAGGACTAGCTGCTTCCTGAAGAGCAGCGCCCGCAGGAGCACTCTGAGCCTCTGCTAGTTGCGCTCGAAGGCGAACGATCTCATTATTGAGCACGTCAATTTCATCGGAAACATGCTCCAGGAACACATCCACTTCATCGACATCGTAACCACGACGTTCGATCTTGAAGCTCTGTTGTTGGATATCTTCGGATGTAATCGCCATAACGACCTCTCTTGCCTGATGATGTGCGAACTTAGAACAATGATACTATAAATCGTACCCCGAACTGTAACACAAGAAGTGCAATTATAGGGGTAATGTCGATCATCCCTCCAATAGGAGGAATGAGTCGTTTGAAGAGATTCAGGAACGGATCGCAGATCTTACCGAGCGCATTGCGTATGTCTTGGACAACGCCACCGATCGGGAACCACGACATCAATACATAGATGACGATGACCAAGCTATAGGCATCTGAAAGCGAAACGAGAATATACTGCCAGCTCACGTTAATTCCTTTCGGGTTGCTCGATCTTCATCAGAGAATGTGCTTTAGTCGCAATTGATCACGCTCT
>CABRGJ010000236.1 GCA_902470405.1 uncultured Eggerthella sp. | reverse complement strand
ATCATCGATACGAGGATGGTTGAATTCGATGAAATAGGAATGCAGGAACTGACGACAAAGCCCAAGGTTATCGCTCTTGCCAGGCGTGCCATAGGTCTGATCGCCCACCACCCAGTGCTTGATGTATTCCATATGGACACGAATCTGGTGGGTGCGTCCTGAATAGAGCTTGCATTCGACCAGTGTATACCCATTGTCCTTCAACCCTGACTCGAAGCGCTCGAGCACGTTAAACGTGGTGACCGAGGAGCGCGCTTGCGGCTTGTCAGAGACCTGCATGCGAAGACGATTCTTGTCGCTCCGGAAGATCGGTGCATCGATAAGCCCCGTATCGCTGGCGATATTGCCATGAACAAGGCACAGATACTTGCGATCGACACTGCGGCGGCGGATCTCATCTTGCAGGATATAACCTATTTCATCGTTCTTAGCGCACAACATCAGTCCACTCGTATCTCCGTCAAGACGGTGTACGATACCTGGACGATCATCTCCTTGGATGTGCGCGAGATTCTCGCGTCCGAAATGATGGATGAGCGCATTTGACAGCGTACCTGAGGGATGCCCGGGCGACGGATGGCAGATGAGCCCTGGCTGCTTGTTGATGACCAGCAGATCTTCATCCTCGTAATAGACCTCGAGTGGGATATCCTCGGGCTCCAAATACACGCGCTGCTCTTCTTCGAATTCCTCGTAGACGATATGGTCGCCTGCGCATACCAAGCTCTTCTTCGTGGGAGAACCTCCATTGAGGAAGACCTTCCCCGCTTCGATCTGCTTGACTGCTTTGCTGCGCGTTGGGTAGAGGCCAGCTTCGAACAGATACGAATCCAGACGCATGCCTTCATAGAGATCGGTGACCGTATTCGATAGGCTTCGCGCCATGGCTCGTACCTCCTTGAGTTCGGGATCGCATTCGTAATTACAACGTTGCTTATCCGTCTGCGTTCGCACGCATTGCGAAGAATTTGATGACAAACGCAACGATGACGCACACGATACCGCAAGTGATTCCTATATCAGCAATATTAAAGGTGGGAAAATCGATGAACAAGGGGGTGATGAAGTCTATAACATAGCCGTTAACGATACGGTCGACCAAGTTACCGACACCACCAGCGAACACCAGTGCAAGCCCCACCATCTCAAGAAGCGATGCTTCTCTCGAAATCAACAACGCATAGAACACGATGACGAGACAAAGGATCGCTGTGACCACGACCAGAGCGCCCACCATGCCCGAGAAGGAGCCCCAAGCTGCGCCGTGATTATGGACCAGACTAAGCTCAATGACACCATCAATGCGCGGACTCGCAAGCGTATCGATGGAATATTCCGTGACAAAGAACTTCGTCACACGGTCGAAAAGAAACCAAAGCACCACGACGATGCAGAAGATAATACGATTGCGTAGTGCTTTGTTCGATCTTTTCTCAGTTGCCATTAGAGCGCGGCAGCAGCCTATTCCATTGCATCAAGAGCATCACCGCAGCGCTCGCATACATCAGGATGATGTGGATTGCCACCGAGAGCACGGAAGTTCCAGCAACGCGGACACTTCTCTTGATCTGATACCGTGATATCGATCTTGGTCTTATCGCCGCGAGCAAACTCAACAGCACTCACGATAAGCAGCTCTTCGAAGAAGGCTGGGTCAAAATCGGTAAGCACGTCATATTCTGCTTGAACAACGCTCGCACAAACGATTGCTTCTTGGCTCTTGTTGATGAGCTTCTCCGTGCGTTTATCTTCAAGCGCTTTGGTGACCTCATCCCTGAATGCGAGTACGGTCTCGAAACGCTTCTCAACACGTTCTGCTTCATGTTCAGGAATGCGTGGCAAGAGATCACCGCGCTCAGGCCAGCCTGCCAGCTGTACACTGATCGGCCGATCGGTCTGGTTCGCTAGACCAGCTGGATAGTTTTGCCATACCTCTTCGGTGGTGAAGCTGATAAGCGGCGTGAGCAAACGTACCAGTACCTCGAGTACGTTGCAAAGCACCGTCTGTGCACTGCGACGACTACGTGCGTCAGGCGCATCAGAGTAGAGACGATCCTTAAGTGCATCCATATAAACAGCCGAGAGATCGCCAACTACATAATCATAGATGAGACGATAGACGTGATGGAATTTATAAGTATCGTAAGCTTCGTTCACCTCTTCGAGCAAACGCGCCAAACGAACGAGCGCCCATTGATCGAGCGGCTCAAGTTGATCCCACTCGACCACCGCATCCTCATTCGAGAAATCGTTCAGGACTCCAAGCAAGAAGCGGAAGGTGTTGCGGAAACGAC
>CABRGJ010000235.1 GCA_902470405.1 uncultured Eggerthella sp. | reverse complement strand
GCAGGAAGGTGACATCATCGATATCGATATCGACAAGGGCACGATGATCCTTGAGGTATCTGACGAAGAACTTGAAACGCGTCGCAAGAATTGGATCAAGCCTGATCCGAAATACACCACTGGTGTGCTCGCGCGCTATGCAAAGCTGGTTTCCAGTGCCGATAAGGGGGCATATTTCGGATGATCATCGATAACGAATACGAAAAAGCACACAATCTCGGCCCGTATACGGAAAAGCAGGGCACCACGATGACTGGCGCTCAGGCCATCATCGCCTCGCTCGAAGCTGAAGGGGTCGATACGGTCTTCGGTTATCCTGGCGGCCAGGCCATCAAGATCTACGACGCACTCTATGACTCGACGAAGATCAAGCATATCCTTTCCCGCCACGAGCAAGGCTCTGCTCATGAAGCAGATGGCTATGCGCGCGCAACGGGTAAGACTGGTGTTGTTATCGTAACCAGTGGCCCGGGTGCTACGAATACGGTCACTGGTATCGCTACTGCTTATATGGATAGCGTGCCGATGGTCGTCATCACCGGTCAGGTTCCGCGCAAGAGCATTGGCACCGATGCGTTTCAGGAATCTGACATCGTCGGTATCACCATGCCGGTCGTGAAGCATAGCTATCTTTTGCAGGATATCAACGAGCTCACGAATACCTTCCGCGAAGCATTCTATATTGCGAACTCAGGCCGTCCGGGTCCGGTGCTCATCGATATCCCGTCTGATTTGTGTGGTATGGAATTGGTATTCGATTACCCCGCAGACGTGAACCTGCCATCCTATAAGCCAACGGTGAAGGGCAATGCGCGTCAGATCCGTCAGGCGGTCGATATGATGAAGGAAGCGAAGCGTCCGGTCTTTTATGTGGGCGGTGGCATCATCGCATCGAATTCTGAGGCTGAACTGCTCTCGGTTGCTGAATCACTGCAGATCCCTGTCGTTACGACGCTTATGGCAAAGGGTGCGTTCCCTGCTTCTAATCAGCTCAATTTAGGTCATGTGGGCATGCACGGTTCTTATTATGCGAATCATGCGGTGACGAACGCGGATCTGCTCATCGCTATCGGTGCACGCTTTTCCGATCGCGTGACCGGTAAGCTTGATGAATTCGCCCCTGATGCGAAGGTCATTCATGTAGATATCGACCCTGCGGAGATCGGCAAGAATCGCTTGCCGCAGATCCCAGTGGTAGGCGATGCCAAGGTTGTTCTTTCAGGCATGCGAGAACTGATCGAGCAGGACGGCGAATTCCAGCCGATCACCACCAAGTGGGTTGAAGAGATATACAAGCTCAGAGAGGACCATCCGTTCTACAGCCCGGGTGTTGCGACCGTAAACGGCACGATCTCGCCCGAAGGCGCACTCGATCTGCTCTCAGAATTGCTCGACCAAGATGAGAGCATCGTCACAACAGAAGTCGGTCAGCACCAGATGTGGGCAGCACAGCACGTCGATCGCGATGTTCCGCGCACGTTTATCACCAGCGGCGGACTGGGCACGATGGGTTTTGGCTTTCCAGCAGCTATTGGTGCGAAGGTCGGTTGCCCCGAAAAGGAAGTCATCTGCATCGCGGGTGATGGCTCTTTCCAGATGAATATCCAGGAAATGACCACCGCTTCGTATTACGGCATCAATGTCAAGGTGCTCTTGCTGAACAATTCTGTGCTCGGCATGGTGCATCAGTGGCAGAACTTGTTCTATGATGAGCGCTACAGTGAAACGATCCTGCCCGATCTTCCGGATTTCGTGAAGGTGGCTGAGGCTTACAACTGGCAGGCCGAACGCGTCGAGAAGCCTGAGGATCTAGAAGGTGCTCTGAAGCGCCTTATCGAAGCGGATCGTCCTGCATTGCTCGACATGCGTATAGACAGCGATGAGAATGTCTTCCCAATGGTTCCCGCAGGTGCTCCACTCACAGAGATGTTCGGCTATATCAAAGTTGGGCCTAACGGCGAATTGATCGACGAGCGCAAGGAGGAGAAGTAACATGAGACACGTCCTTTCTGTACTCGTAGAGAACAAATCTGGCGTTTTGAGCCGTGTTGCAGGCTTGATCTCACGACGCGGATTCAATATCGAGAGTCTTTCGGTAGGCCCGACAGAAGATCCAACTATGTCGCGCATCACCATCATCATGGAAGCAGACGAGATCGCCTACGAGCAGATCACTAAGCAGCTGCATAAACTCATATCGGTCCATAAGATCACCGACTTGACGCAAACAGCAGCGATCGAACGCGAGTTGGTGCTCTTTAAAGTGCACGTTACGCCCGATAAGCGCAACGAGGTCA
>CABRGJ010000234.1 GCA_902470405.1 uncultured Eggerthella sp. | reverse complement strand
CATCCGTATCGAAGAAGAGCTCGCGGATGCTGGTCAGTATGCTGGCATGAAAGCGTTCTACAACATCAATCGTTAAAGCTCGATCTGGTCAATTGGAGGGGCTTCGTTTGCTCGAGGCCCCTTTGCTCATTGGAGGGGAGCCATGAAGGAAAGAACACGCATCTACGATCGCGCCATCATTTGTTTGCTTGCGTTCGCGCTCGCTTTTGCGGCTGCAGTAGCGCTTTCAGGTTGTCAGTCGAAAGAGCAACAAGCAGAAGCATCTGTTAAGGCGCTTCTGGATGATTACAAGAATGGTACGCTTGAGGTGCTGACCAGCACCGAGGCTGACGAGATCACCAGGATGAACATCGATGAGAATGAGCTTATCTCGGTGTTGACTGAAGATTTCTCGTACGAGATCAAGGGAAGCAAGGAGAATACCGAAGAAGGCACCATAGATGTAGAGGTGACGATCCATTCCAAGCAGCTTGCTTCGGCGATCGAGAATTCGCTGCCAAATATGATGTCTTATGCGTTCGGTGCAGCGCTTTCAGGCCATTCTGAGGCCGATATCCAGGAACAGCTGACGACCATCTTGATCGAACAGCTCAAGCAGGAGGAGGCAGTTGATACAACTGTTACGGTGCCCACAGAAGAACAATCGGGTGATGTGGACGCTACAGATGCAGGCAAGCAAGCGATCGCGAATGCTATTCTTGGCGATATGAGCGCGGTTCAACAAAGCTTTTCCTCAAATGCTTCTCAATTGGATGTTGCTGCTTAGTGCATCGTCGAGTTATACGGGATCAGCGACGATAGAGGAGTTCGCTCGTGGATGAAATGATAAATGGTTTTACCGCGTCTTCGCGTTATAGTCGTGGGTCGAACTTCCAGTATTCGCGTGACCATGAAAAGGGAAACGAAACGCAAGATTTCACGGAGCTCGAACTCGAGGGTATCCCTGAAAAGGATCGGCGTTGGGCTTGGATCGAGATCGAGCGTAATGCTATCCAGCATAATGTACGCGCGACGCGCAACTTGCTCGGCGATCGCACGCGGTTGATGGCGGTCGTGAAGGCGGATGCTTATGGTCATGGTGCGGTAGAGGTGGCGAAGCTCGCTACCACTTCTGGCGCATCCTATCTAGGCGTTGCGACCATCGATGAGGGCATCCAGTTGCGTGATGCAGGCTTACGTGAGCCGATCCTTTTGCTTGCTGAGCCTCCTGCAGAAAGCGTGCCGCTCCTGCTCCATAATCGCATCATTCCATCGGTCTATACGCCAGATTTCGCGATTCATTACGCTGAGATCGCTGATGCACACAATATGAAGGCGCCCTATCATCTGGCCATCAATTCTGGTATGAACCGGATTGGCGTGCGCCACGATCAGGTGATCGAGTTTATCTCTCAAGTAGGCTTTCATCGTGCGCTTGAGCTGCAAGGGGGTTTCACGCACTTTGCGACCGCAGATGCCGCTGAGACGCTGGATTTTCAAATTCAGATCAATCGCTTCGTGGAGAGCATGCGAGCGCTCGAAGCTGCGGGCATCAATCCAGGTCTAGTTCACTGCGATAATTCAGCGGCCATCTATCGTTTCCCTAAGACGCACTTCGATATGGTGCGCTTGGGTATCTCGCTCTATGGTTATCATCCCGCTCACGATACGCATCGTATCGTGCAACTTCGTCCTGCGATGAGCGTATATGCGCGCATCACCAATGTCATCCAAGTGCCCATGAGCGAGGGCGTGAGCTATGGCATGAACTATCGAAGTCCTGGAAGTGTGAAGATCTGCACCGTGCCAGTAGGGTATGCCGATGGTCTCATTCGCTTGCTTTCGGGTCAGATCAAGTTCGCCTATCAGGATCGTGCTGTTTCTCAGGTCGGCAATATCTGCATGGATCAGTGTATGTTCGAGGTTGATATTCGCACGAGGGCGGGCCACAGAACGCTCGACCCACAGATTGGCGATATCGTACAGATAGCTGGGCCGAATGCTCATATTGACACCTCTATCGACACGATGGCAAAGCGTGCCGGTACGATCCAGCATGAAGTGACGATAGGGTTTTCTCATCGTATGCCGCGCTACTACGTGTAGGAGATCTATGAAGGCAGAAAAGGATATCATCTCGAAGCATCTACAGCATGCGAGCGACAAACCAGTTGCTGTGGCTTCTGCTCATCCTATCGCTCCTGCGGAAACGCTCGAAGAGCTGCGCGCGTCCATGCAGGGCTGCACACGTTGCGATCTGTGTGAGACCCGTACGAATCTCGTCTTTGGCGATGGTGATCCCCATGCACGCATTCTTG